>CAJOQT010000031.1 GCA_905236875.1 uncultured Prevotella sp.
ATACAGTACACCTATGCTGATGATGATCCGTATCGTATTACTGGCTTTGTCGACCCGAATGCCACGCATCCTCGTCTGAGTGCAAGCGGCGTGGCTAACAATGGTGTTGCCTCTACCTACTGGATGTACAGCACAGATCGTTTTAACCTCCGCAAGGTACAGCTTACCTACGACTTCCCGAAGCATTTGATGGGTAAGGTCGTCAAGGATCTCTCGGTTTATATTAATGGTAACGACCTCCTCACTATATCTAAGAATCGTGAGATTATGGAGACAAGTGTCGGCTCTGCCCCGCTAACTCGCTTCTATAACCTCGGCGTGAAGGCAACCTTCTAAGGAAAAGTGAATAGTGAAAAGTGAATAATTTCTTGCCGTGCAAGCGTCGCAAAGCGCCGAGCGGCTACCGCTTAAATAATTAATTGAAGTTTATGAAGACAAGAAACATTATATTGTATTTAATTGGTGCCCTCATGTTCTGCTCATGTCAGGATATGTTTGAGCCAGCCGATGAAAACACCAAACAGTTGGAGGCTATGGTTCAAGAGTCTAATTATGTATATGGTCTGTTGATCTACGGCTACAATCGTCTGCCATACGTGACCACTACTCAGACCGATGTCGCTACCGATGATGCTGTAACAAACGTGAAGGACGAAACCTTTAGGATGATGGCAACTGGTACATGGTCGTCTGAGAACAATCCGATGTCACAGTGGAACAATTGTAAGGATGGCATCCAGTATGTCAATCTTTTCCTCAAGTACGTGGGTCAGGTGAACTGGGCTCCCAGTGCAGCCTCCAAGCAGCAAATGTTCATTGACCGCTTGACTGGTGAAGCATATGGTCTTCGAGCCATTCTCTATTATCATCTGTTGCAGGCGCATGGTGGCTTTGCCGACGATGGCAAGCTCTACGGCGTACCCTTGCTGACCGAGCCGGAAGATGGTAGCTCCGATTATAACCAGCCACGTGCCTCTTTCGCCGATTGTGTAAGACAGATTTTTGCCGATTGCGACAAAGCTGTAGAGCTTCTCCCCGCACAGTATGCTGATATTGATGATAACGAGGCTATTCCTCAGAAGTATCAGGATCTTGGCGCACAGCTTGCTGGCTACAACCTCGTATTTGGTAACATGGCAAAGAACCTTGTTTCTGGCAAGGTTGCCGCTGCTGTAAAGGCACAGACAGCCCTGCTTGCAGCAAGTCCTGCATTCCGCGATCAAAGCGGTGTCACTTCCGAAGAGGCAGCCAAAATATGTGCTGATGTGCTGAAGGATGTCGAATTTGACCCGGAAGGTAATATCTGGTACAGGAATACTGAAAAACTGGCATCAAGTAAAAGTGTCATGCCGGAAATCCTCTGGCGTGCTGACTGGGAATCAGCTGGTGCCTCTCAGGAGTCTGATAACTTCCCACCGTCGCTGTATGGTCAGGGCAAGGTCAACCCGTCTCAGAATCTTGTCGAAGCCTTCCCCATGCGCAACGGCTATCCTATCACTGATGCAAGATCCAAGTTTGACCCGCAGGATCCGTATAAAGACCGTGACCCGCGTCTTGCAGAGGATGTCATTTACAATGGCACCGTGTTCAAGAGCGTTGTTATCGTAACAGGCACGTACGAGACATCTACTGAAGGTAAGGGCCATGATGACAATATTAACAATCCTACAACAGCCTCGACACGCACTGGCTATTATATGAAGAAACTCCTTCGCAGTGATGCCGGTGCCTCGGCCGCTTCTTCTTCCCTGTCGAATCAGCCGCATATTTACCCACGTATCCGTTATACGGAGTTGTTCCTGGCATACGCCGAGGCTGCCAACGACGCATGGGGTCCCAAGGTCGATGGTGCCGGTTTAGGCCTCTCAGCCTACGATGTCATCAAGAAAATCCGTGAGCGTGGCGGAATCGGTACAGATGAGAATGGAGATTATGTCGGCGACCCCTACCTTGATGAGTGTGCGAACGACCAGGCCAAAATGCGTGACTTGATTCGTAACGAGCGTCGTATTGAGCTCTGTTTCGAGAACAAGCGCTTCTGGGATTTAAGGCGTTGGCAGATGCCCATCAATGAATCGGTGAAAGGTGTGCAGATTGAAAAGATTGACGCAAACAAGGACGCTGCGCCAGACAATCTTAAATACACTGTTATTGATGTGGAAGAACGTAACTACGCTTCTTATCAGTACTTTGGCCCCATTCCTAATAGTGAAGTACTCTTGTGGAGCAACCTCATGCAAAACAAGGGCTGGTAAGAGGAATTGAGAATTGAGAATTGAAAATTGATAATTAACAGTTGACAATGATGAAACTGAAGAAATATATTTATGGTGTAGCTTTGG
>CAJOQT010000032.1 GCA_905236875.1 uncultured Prevotella sp.
ATAGACCGTACGAAACCTATCATCATCGACGAGTTTGGTGACGGACTAGTATTCCGGAACTAAAGACTCTATAAAGACTCTATATATTACCCCCTACGTTGTTTTGGTAAACATCGTAGGGGGTAATACAAAATACCGTAAGGGTTAAGCCGAATCAATATGGCTCTCCGTTAGCACGGTTAGGCCAGAAGAATATCTTGCCTATAAGACCACTATACGTTTTGTTACCAATCAATATTTCTTCATAATAATCTTCCTCAGGAATCTTAACAGAACCACGCTCTATTCCCTCTCGGGTGGCATAAGGCACTCCAGACTGGAATTCAAAGTTGAGCGTGTGTGATTCATAGTCGGCCGTGCCTTTCAGTTCGAGCGAGTCGAGGTCGGTGGTGTATTTCCCTAGGGATACCTGTGCGACACGCCTGGGTTTGGGAATGAAGACCGACGGCTGGAATATGTGACGGATGCCATTTCTCTCCCACGTCTGTATGAACTCTAGGTCAATATCACTATGATTACCAAACAAGTCGTCTAAGAACTGATAATTTGCCCCATCATACACATTGATAACGACGTCCCAATCGCGGAGCGGCCTACCCTTCAACAGTAAGTCATAAGCGATTTTTGCACCGTATGGAATACTTACACCACTCATGGTTCCTTCATAGCCACCATAATCCATAGTGATAGTCCTTGGTTCTGTATATTGAAGTTCTAACCCCGTTGTACCATAGACACCAGGTATGAGGTAACGCTCCCATATAGATTCAAGCTCAATCTTACCTGACAATCCGTTCCACAATTTGGCAAGCCTTCCGCCCAGTACTGCCGTATAGGGCGTAACAACCACCTCGGGTGTCAGGGCCAGTTTGACAGCGCTACGATTACTGGAGTCGCTGACAATGCCGAACTTCAGCTGGACATCGGTGCTGAGACCGAGTGAACACATGGCATAGACGGAGAGACCAATCTTAATACCAATGCCGCCGTATGCATAGAGGCTACCCTGCAAGGATGCGTCAAGCTGTGGCATGAAACCGTCGTTCTTGGCTGGCTGGTTGTATTTTTTACGGAAGTTCAGTCCCTCACCCTTGTTGTATGACAGGCCGTAGGTGCCGAGGTCGTAACTGAACTTGGTGGAAGCCGTAAACTTCACCTCACCGCCGATGCCGCCAATACCTTCGAACGTTATTTCTGGTATGATGATGACGGGACCAATGGGTATGCCGGCAGTGTATAATGTAATCAGGTGCTCGCGCTTGGACTTCTCCACCTTACCGTAGAGTCCGAAGGTCGTCTTCAGGTCGAGCTTTGGATTGACTGTGGTATAGATGTACTGTAGCTCGCCGGCAAAGGCTCCTATGGCGATACGTACTCCGAGGCTCATCTGTGCTGAAACATCGCAGGTACAATGGCTGCCGTCGTCCATTGATAATGTCAGCGCAGGCGGTGTATAGGTATGGCTCACCGAGCCGCGTGTCGCCGTATTCCGTGCCATTGTCTCAACGAAGTTCATATCGTATGTCGGCACCTCATAACTGCTGATGACGTTTCCGTCTGCGTCGCGTATCTCCTTGACATAGCTGGCAATGTCGAGATCGATGCCACCGTCAGGGTTCAGGTTGCCCTCGCTATCGTACAGCGGTTCGCCAATGACGAGTTTCTCGAACGCGGCGGCGAAGTTTGCCTCGGGAACTGCCCATACCTCGTAGTGCTCGCCGTCGTAAGACTCCTTGCATTGCTCTATCTTATATACGCCGCCGTGGGGCAAGTCGGACGAGGGCTGGTTGAAGATGAGGTAACCGCCCTCCTGCGGATTCATGTCTTTATGGACAATCATGTTGAGTGTAGGCATGACGATGGGGACACCGTCACGATCGAGAGCCGTCTCGCCGTCGTCGGTCTTCACGTATTCTCTCTGTGTTCCTACGACATTTACCATGTCGAGCTTGTCGGGCGTCATAATCTGTGCGTTCGGCTTCAGCTCGTAACTCATGCCTGGCACGCTTTCGTAGGTGGTGATATCGCCAACGGGATATACCACGCTGCGCTGCAGCTTCTTGCCGTCGCGTGACCCAGCGGTCTTGACGGTACGGTTGCCATCAATGTCGATAAAGGTGATCTCGAAACCCTTGGGATAGCTGCGGGCAGGCACGACGATGAACACGGTGAACAGTCCGCCCTTATAGGCCGTCACGCCCTCGTTGCCAAGGTCAAGCGTAAGCACCTTGCCGCCGCCCGCAAAGGTTGTCGTTGGGACGCTGCCGTCGAAGCTCACCGTATAGGAGCCGCAGACGGGGCCGTCGTCAAGGTCGCGGAACTCCACGCTACGGACCTGGGTTTCGGACGAGAAGACCTGTCCCACCTTAAGCACAGCCATGAGGTTGACGAAGCTGATGCCGTTGCCCCTGGTACCTATGCCCGCCATAGCACAGGCCTCCGGGTCGGGCTGTGCTATGCCGCCAACGGTGGTATAGTGCTGGGTGGCGGGGAAGTCGAGCGCCAGTCCGTCGCCCGACTGCGTGGCATTGGCCGAGTATGGATAGTATGCCATAAGCTGACCAGCAGGAATGCCGGCTGGACTGTTGAAGTCAGCACTCTTACCGTCGGAAGAGATTGCGCTTTGGGTCACGCTGAACGTGATGTTCTTGTCCGACTCGCCGAAGACACCTATCTGGTCGCCGTCCTTCCAGAACGACTCCAGCTTGATGCCGGGATTATCGACTACTATGGAGCGCGTGGCTGCCACGTCCTCTATGATGGTAGCATGCAGGGCCGTCGGGTCACCCGTCTGTTGGTTGGCCTGCTCCTGTTCGGTGCAGGCAACGGCCAGCAGCGACAGACCGGCCATGAGCCAAATGAATAATCTATTTCGTTTCATGTCTTTTCGGTTTTTTATATATTATATTATGGTGTGACGTAAAACTGTATGAGAGTGTATTGTTAGTCCCACCCTGTTCCACCGCCATAGTTGTAGTCGGACTCATTGAGCACGGCATCCTTGTCGGCAACGATGAACCGGCAGTAGTTTTGCTGCGGGTCGGCCTCGTCGAAGACGGTGACGACAGCCGTTCGTGCCGTATTGTCAGTACGTGGCGTAGAAGTGACGGTAAGCGTACCATTGTCCTTGGGCGTTAGGGTCAGCCAGTCAGCGTCACTCGTTGCCGACCAGCTGTAGCAGTTGGCCAATATCACAACATCCTTCGACTCTCCGTCGGCAGAGAGGTAAAGCACACGATTGTAGCCGACGTACGGCAGTTCTGGTGTCTTAATTTCCACATGTGTGTTCTGTACGACGGTCAGCGTACGGTCGATAACGCCATCACTCTTGATGCGTACCGTAGCGGTACGGGGTGGGTCAAGGGAATAGGCACCCAAGGCATCGCGGGCATCGTATTCTTCGACAGTAACCACAAGTGTCTTCTGGTTGGCAATGGTGGTTTCCAAAACCTTGGCTGTGCACCACGACTCGCTGGACGTAATGCTGAACTCATCGATGTTGGTCTGGAGCACAAACTCGGTGAAAGAAGCATAGCGGGTGAACACCCACACGTCGGGCATGTTCGTAGTACAATACTTTTCGGGCAGCTTGGCCTGCGTCACGGTAACGGCTTGCTGCTTGTTGCCCTCAGTTGTCTTGACGGTAATGGTTGCTGTGCGCTGCTCGGTCGTTGTGTTGGCATCGACTGTCACCGTGAGCGTCGTGCCACTTTGTGACGTTCGGCACCACGTCTGGTTGCTCTGGGCACTATAACCTGAAGCATTGGTAGTAACTGTCACGGTCTGCTGACCACCGTCATATTCGAAGTTGAGCGACGAGGTAGAGAGGCTGAGCGTGTAGCTTGTGCCTGGTTTGTCAGGATTGACTGGCGTAGCAGGCGACGTTGAGCCGTCGTCACCGCTACCACATCCCGTCACTACTGCCATCATGAGCATAAGAACCACAATAGCAAATAACGACAGAAGACGTTTAGTTAATAGTTTTCTCTTCATATCTTTGAGGTTTTTAGTTTTGGCATCCGAAGGAGCGGACATGTATTTGCTGTAAGGTTACAGGCAATATATATAAGGTATAAAAAACGGATTCGGCCGTCCGTCCGAGTTAATTGGGGCAGACGGCCGAATTAATTAGGGCGGCCGAATTAATTCATGTGGCACGGCCAGGGTTTCAATGTCTTGAAGAAGTCGTTACCCTTGTCGTCAACAAGGATGAAGGCGGGGAAGTCCTCTACATCTATCTTCCAGATGGCTTCCATGCCCAGTTCAGGATATTCTACACACTCTATGCTCTTGATGCTCGACTGTGAGAGAACTGCTGCCACACCACCAATGCTGCCAAGATAGAAGCCACCATGTTTCTTGCAGGCTTCGGTCACCACATCACTACGATTACCCTTGGCAATCATAACCAACGAAGCGCCTAACGACTGGAACTCGTCAACATACGGGTCCATACGGTTAGCCGTCGTCGGTCCCATGGAACCACAGGGATAGCCCTCTGGAGTCTTGGCAGGTCCGGCATAGAGCACAGGATAATCCTTGAAGTACTGAGGCATCAGCTCACCAGCATCGATACGTGCCTTCAGCTTGGCATGGGCAATGTCACGGGCAACGATAATGGTACCCTTCAGATTGACACGTGTAGAAACGGGATACTTGGTAAGCTCTGCACGTACAGCATCAATGCCCTTGTTCAGGTCGATGACAATACTGTTGCTACCCTCACCAGCGCTTGCGAATTCTGCAGGGATAAGCTCGCTTGGGTTAGAGTCCATCTTCTCCAGCCACACACCATCGCGGTTAATCTTTGCCTTGATGTTACGGTCAGCAGAACAGCTGACGCCCATGCCGATAGGACAACTGGCACCATGACGCGGCAGACGCACGACACGAATGTCATGAGCCATGTACTTGCCGCCGAACTGGGCACCAAGACCTATCTTGTGAGCCTCAACCAACAGTTTCTGTTCCAGATCGACGTCACGGAAAGCACGTCCCGTCTCGTCACCTGTCGTCGGCAGGCTATCGTAATACTTAATCGAAGCAAGCTTCACCGTCAGCAGGTTCTTCTCGGCCGATGTGCCACCAATGACAAAAGCGATATGGTATGGTGGACAGGCGGCAGTACCCAGGCTCTTCATCTTCTCAACAAGGAACGGGATGAGTGTACCCTCGTTCTGTATGGTAGCCTTCGTCATAGGATAGAAATAGGTCTTGTTGGCTGAACCGCCACCCTTGGCAACCATGACGAAACGGTACTCAGCACCCTCGCATGCCTCGATATCAATCTGTGCAGGCAGGTTACAACGGGTGTTCACCTCGTCGTACATCGTCAACGGGGCATTCTGCGAGTAGCGCAAATTGTCTTGTGTAAAGGTGTTATACACACCAAGACTCAAAGCCTCCTCGTCTTCGAATCCCGTCCAAACCTGTTGTCCTTTCTCACCATGGATGATTGCCGTACCTGTGTCCTGACAGAAAGGCAGCACACCACGGGCAGCCACCTCAGCATTACGCAGGAACTGCAAAGCCACATACTTGTCGTTCTCTGATGCCTCCGGATCCGTCAACACCTGAGCCACCTGTTCGTTGTGCTCACGGCGCAGCATGAACTCCACATCGTGGAATGCCTGTTGAGCCAACAGGGTCAATGCCTCGCGTGACACCTTTATTATTTCCTTGCCTTCAAACTCACCTGTCGTAACGCCTTCTTTTGTCAACAGACGATACTCTGTGGTGTCCTTACCCAACTGAAACATGGGTGCATACTTAAATTCTGGTGCTTTTGCCATAATAAAATATGTATTTAGTTATTGATAATATTTTGTCTATGGATGCAAAATTACGGAAAATAAAGCAAATAGCAAAAAAATATGGGAAAAAATGATGGGATATTCGATAGAAATGATTAATTTTGTCATCTCAATAGTAAATTGGACAATTGTCAAATAGTAAATAGTAAAATAGTAAATAGTCATGATGAAACGTATTTTAGTTACCGGTGGTGCAGGCTTCATTGGCTCCCACCTTTGTGAACGTCTGGTAAATGAAGGTAATGACGTAATCTGTCTGGACAACTTCTATACTGGAGCAAAAGAGAATGTATGGCATCTGATAGGCCGTCCAAACTTCGAGATTGTGCGACATGATGTGTGTCAGCCGTACTGGGCAGAGGTTGACGAGATATACAATCTCGCATGCCCTGCATCGCCAGTATATTATCAGAATGACCCTATACAGACCACCAAGACATCGTTCTTCGGAGCATATCACATGTTGGGACTGGCGCGCCGAACCAAGTGTAAGATTCTGCAGACATCAACTAGCGAGGTATATGGCGACCCTGCCGTACATCCACAGCCATAGAGCTATTGGGGCAATGTGAACACCATCGGCATACGGTCGTGCTACGACGAGGGCAAGCGATGCGCCGAGACGCTGTTCTTCGATTACCATCGCCTTCATGGCGTTCGCATCAAGGTTATACGTATCTTCAACACCTACGGACCACGCATGGCACAGCATGACGGACGCGTCGTCTCGAACTTTATCATGCAGGCTCTTCGCGGAGAGGATATCACCATCTATGGCGACGGACAGCAGACACGCTCCTTCCAGTATGTCTCTGACCTGATAGAAGGCATGGTACGCATGATGAACAGCGGCGATGACTTCCTGGGTCCTGTGAATATCGGTAATCCTGGTGAGTTCACCATGTTGGAACTGGCAGAGAAGGTAATTGCCATGACAGGTTCAAAGAGTAAGATAGTATTCCGCCCATTGCCTTCCGACGACCCGAAGATGCGCCGACCTGACATCTCATTGGCCAAGGCAAAGCTCGACTGGGAGCCGAAAGTCAAGCTCGACGAGGGACTGGCCAAGACAATAGAATACTTCAAAGGAACGCTGAAGTAACGGTTATTGGTTAACTGTTAATTGTAAATCGAATATCACAAGTCATGTACAAGGTTTCTGTCATTACGCTTTGGAGAGGACGGGGTGAGAGACTTAGCCAAAACCCTTTGGCCCCACCTGGAGCGCATCGTGGCATTTGGAGCAGGCGAATACTACGAATCGACAGCTCGCATGAAGCAGTTTACTGGCAACATACCCCACAACAACGGGTATTACTACACCGAGGAAACCATCTATGGCAAGGCCGTAGCAGACGACAGCGACCTCTTTGAGACATTCCCATCGGGCAGCTTCCACGAGTATCTGCCACTCAACGAGAATAATGCGGCAACTGCTCTTTCTACCGACACAAAGTCAGGGATACCCTATCAGTTGGTGGTCACTAACAGAGCCGGACTATACCGCTATGTCACCGACCACATGGTGTGCATACAGGAGACACAGATGGACAAGATATTATTCACGATATATTGAAACTTAAAACCTCTTATTTCAAACCTCAAAACTCAAATCTATATGAAAAAGTATTTATTCTTACTACTTACTACTTGCTCTTTACTACTCACAACTAACGCACAAGGCCAGCCCCTGTTGAAAACGCACGTTGAAACGGGCGATGTGGAAGGTGTGCTTGATGAGAGTCTTGCCGTTTATAAGGCTATCCCATACGCAGCACCTCCTGTTGGTAACCTGCGATGGAAGGCACCTCAACCTGCCCAGGCTTGGGAAGGCGTGAGAGTGTGCGACACATTCGGTCCCCTACCCCCACAACCCACTCGTCCCGATCGTACAGCAGACATGATGAGCGAGGACTGCCTATACCTTGGCATCGCCACACCAGCTACCTCCGTCTCTGACCGGCTGCCTGTCATGGTATGGATTCATGGTGGTGGATTCCAGACTGAATGGTACGGTGGTGACCTTTGGCGTTACCTCGCACTACGAGGTGTAGTCATCGTCAGCGTCGAGTATCGCACGGGAGCACTTGGCTTCATGGCTCATCCTGAACTGACGAAGGAGGATCCAGATGGACATTCTGGCAACTATGGTATTCTAGACCAGATTTTCGCCCTGCAATGGGTACAGCGTAACATCAAGAACTTCGGAGGCGACCCCGACAACGTTACCATCTTTGGCGAGAGTGCCGGTGCCATCAGCTGTAGCATTCTCTGTGCCTCTCCGTTGGCCAAGGGACTCTTCCATCGTTGCATCAGCCATAGTGGAGGCTCGTTTGCACCTTGGAGCGACAAGCCCCGTTCAATGGGATTGGATGCTTCGCAGAAAGGAGCCGAGGCCCAGGGCATAGCCTTCCAGCAGCATCTCAAAAAGAAGAACCTGAAGCAGCTCCGTAAGATGGACGCTATGTCGCTTTGCGATGGCAACGTCGGCTTCGCAGGCTTCTGGCCCTGCGTCGATGGTTATGTCATCTGCGACGACCAGTACCGTCTCTACGAGCGTGGCGAATACAATGATGTACCCGTCATCGTGATGACAAACTCTGACGAGGGAGCCTTGTTCGCTCCTGGCAACATGACTGTCGAGAACTATAGGAAAGCCGTCGATGGCATCTTTGGCAGCTGGGCCGACGAGGCTCTGAAGTTCTATCCTGGCAATACTGATGACGAGGCATGGCACGGCTTTGGTGATGCTTTCCGCGACATGGGCTTCGCATGGCCTTCCTACGCCTGGGTAAGCCTGCAGGCAAAGACAGGTCATAGCCCTGCATACGCAGCCTACCTCGCACAGCCCTCCACAATGAGCTTCTCACAGGATCCACGTCGTCGTGGCGTCGCCCATGCCGATGATATCCTCTATCTCAACGGACATTTCCTGACACAGCCCGACAAATATCCTGCAGAGTCAGCTGTAGCAGAAATCATGCAGCAATACTGGATAAATTTCGCCAAGACAGGCAATCCTAACGGCAAAGGCCTCCCCTACTGGCCAACGTTCGACGATGCGAAGCCAACCACCATGCAGTTCTCAAATGGTGCTTCCCTCATCATGCGTCCCAATCGCGACCAGATAGACTTCGTAGATCGCTTCTATAAGGCAAAGCGCGAAGAGACAGAAGGAGCACGCCGATAACGTCAAGAATTGCCATTCTTGCCGTAGGTGACTACAAACGCATGCCCAATGAAGTCGGAGGACAGGACACCTGTCCACCAAAGGAAGTACACCGACAGATGAAAACATGACTCTCGAATCAGCGTTTACCTGAAGAATTAACCCATAAAATAATAAAAGCAATACTTAGTTAATTTTACATTTAATCGTTTGAAAATCAATGAGTTACATTAACAATATATAACTAATAAAATTTGGTCAAGTGCCTGATTTTCAGTAACTTA
>CAJOQT010000033.1 GCA_905236875.1 uncultured Prevotella sp.
TTACAAAACAACTTGTTTTGTCCACCAAAAGCTATGCTTTGGTTGAACAAGAGTATAGGTTTTGCGACACAAAACAAGTTGTTTTGTCACTTCAAAGCACCTTCCCACGATTCTGGGTGCAGAGCCTTCGTTCTGCCATCTGCTATCATAGCCTGTCTTAAAGAGCCACTTTCCCTAAGCATCCGCATCATAATCAAAAAATATCTCCCATGTACACCTTATGTGGGAGATTTTTCGTACCTTTGCACGCAAATTGTAGAATTACTAATCGTAAGCTTCATGAATAAGATAACGCTATGGATGCTTGCCGCCATCCTGACTATCTGCGGCACGGCGGCGTTTGCATCTTGTACGGCGAACGATGACAATCCGTTGGAGAAACAACCTACCATTGGGCGGATTGTGGAGCGTGGCACATTGCTGGTGGGAACCACTGGCGACTACCGGCCGCTGTCATACCGCGAGGACGACGGTAACTACTGGGGCTTCGGCATTGAGATGGCAGAGAAAATAGCCGAGCGTATCGGTGTCGGCATTGAATTCGTGCAGACCTCGTGGCCTACGCTGACTGCCGACGTGCTGGCAGAACCACAGACTTTTGACCTTGCTATCGGTGGCATCACTATTACCGACACACGAAAGGAGACGATGCTGATGAGTGACGGTTATTTGGCCAATGGCAAGACCATCCTTTGCCGTGCCGCCGATGCTGACCGCTACCAGTCGCTGGCCGATATCGACAAGCCAGAAGTTCGCGTGATGGTGAACCCGGGCGGGCTGAACGAGAAGTTCGCCAACGAGAATCTGCCCCATGCCACCATCATCGTCTATCAGAAGAATGAGGAAATCCCCAATCAGGTGGCCGAGGGCCATGCCGACGTGATGATTACCGAAATCACTGAGGCTCCGTGGTATGTGCAGAATGACCCGCGCCTCGCTGCCCCGCTCCTAAACACTCCCTTCACCCACGGAGAGATAGGTGTGCTGATGCGCAAGGGTCAGGAAGATCTCCTCACCCTTGTCAATGCCGTCATTGCCCAAATGAAGGCCGACGGTACCCTCCGTCAGCTCCATGAGAAGTACGGGTTGGTATATAGCTATGAATAGAGACCCATCAAGGGCCTATTGCACTTTCAAATTGAACCACTAATTTTTGCAAATCACAATAAGGATTATTCCGTTCGCAGGAATTCATGGAGCATTGAACATTACATTTACTTGAATTAGTTATTGCATAGTGGGGCAAAGGGACATTTCTCGCATCGCCTGGTTACTTCCGTAGGGCTGAACGGGATGGCGGGATTGAAAATCTCGTCGATGACCTGTTTCAGGTGCTCAAGGAAGGTGTCGCGGTAGGGGCGAAGGTCGTCAATGGGTCGCTTTCCCAACGACATCGTCGGGTCATAGTCGTCGCGGCTGGACTGCTGAACGAAGAAGAGGGCGGGTACTACCTTGTGATGCTGCGGATTGTACTGATCCGAAAAGCCTGCTATCATGCCGTAGAGGAAGGTCTGCAGGAAGTAGTTGCTGTGTTTCTCTACCATCGCATTGTCGAAGATGGCTTCCACATCGGGCATCTCATCCTTCTTCATCGCCTTGCCTGTCTTGTAGTCAACTATGCGTAGCTTCTCCTGCTCGTCCGACTTGTCGGTCACGCTGTCCAGACGGTCAATCATACCGCCGATGGTGGTCTGGAAGGTGGTCTCGCCCGACGTCACCGTCCAGGTACTCAT
This sequence comes from uncultured Prevotella sp., assembly GCA_905236875.1. GTDB lineage: Bacteria > Bacteroidota > Bacteroidia > Bacteroidales > Bacteroidaceae > Prevotella. The sequence goes on from CAJOQT010000033.1 coordinate 1,734, forward strand.
CACCGGAATCTCCAGTCCCAGTATGGTGAACGGTGCCAGACGGCTGTCGATGGCCAGCAGCTGTCTCAGGTAGCGGATAATGACCTCACGGTTGATCATCTGCAAACCGTTCAGGTCGGGCATGCGGTCGTTCTCCTTCAGGTCGAACAGCTCTTTCTTGATGGCCTGATCGACAGCCCGTTCTATCTCTACCTTGTTCTTGAGCAAAGCCTCCAATGGCTGCCGCCGGACGTAGCTACCCAGCTGGTTGTAGATGCGGTGGGCGGCTTCGTGGAAGATGTTTCCGAAGACACGTCCGTCGATGGTGTCTTCCTCGTTCTCTTCCAGCTCGTGTAACTGGCTGACGTAATTGTAGTAGAAACTCAACGGACAGGATATGTAGCGGTTGATGGCAGAAGGGGTGAGAAGAGGCTTTGTGTTGGGTGTTGAGTGTTCTTGCTTGTTGCAAGCGGCAGAGCCGAGCGGAGTGTTGAGTGACTTTTCCACGTCGAAGCGGCGGCGCAAAAGTGCCATCACTTCGGGTGTCTTGACTACCGGACGACGCTGGCGTTCGACCGTATGCTGACCTGCCTGCAGGGTATATTGGCGGACCTGATGACCGCTCTCGACCAGCATCTGGAGCATGAAACGGCTCATCTCGCCCGTCTTTCCGTCCTCCGTAGCGCTGTTGTATGCCAACGTGACGTCGCCAGCGCGTTGCAACAGACGGTGGAAATAGTACGAATAGATAGCTACCTTGTGGTCGATGGTGGTCAGGTCGAAGGCCTTGCGTATGCTGTAGGGGATGAACGAGGTGTCGTTGATGCCGCGAGGCATGTTGCCCTCGTTGCACGACAGCAGCAGCACGTGGTCGAAGTCGAGGTTGCGCGTCTCCAGCACTCCCATCATCTGCAGGCCGACAGCCGGCTCTCCGTGGAACGGCACCGAGGTGGTCTGTATGAGCTGAGTGAGCAGGCGGTTCAGGGTGTTGAGGTCGATATCCAGGTCGCCGTCCTTCATCAGGCCATAGAGACGGTTCAGCAAGGTGTAGGCACGGAACAGCGTCTCGTCGAAGAGGGGGTCGTTGGGGGCCTGGCTTTTGTCAGCGGTAGAACCGCTGACCACAGTCTGTTGTCCGTTGTCCGTTGTCTGTTGTCTGTTGTCCGTGGTCTGTTGTCCGTTGTCCGTGGTCTGTTGTCTGTTCCCTGCAACGGTTTCAAGGACGCGTGTCAGCCATTCGCACATCGTGAGGGCTGGTCTCTCCCCCTCGGAGGGACGGAGGGACCTGTCTCTCCCCCTCGGGGAAGTTGGAGAGGGGTTCCACCTGAACAGCAGCGACAGTCCCTCGTCCAGACATAGTTGCTCGTGTGAGGGATAATAGACATGTCCGTCGTTCAGCGTCTTATAGAGCTCCTGATGTCTCGGCGAGATGTACTGTGCGTAGGGGTGGCGTAATACCTTATTGATATATTGCAGGCGGAAACGGCCGGACTTTGCGACGTAGCCAGCCGTCTGCAGGGCAAAGAGCATCTTGATGAGTGAGGTGACAGGCGCCTGCATCAGCGGATAGCCGGTCGTGATGTTGACTTTCTCCACTTCGTCTGGCAGGCTGTGTATGGCCATCGGCAACAGGTTCTCGTTGCAGAGCACTACGGCCGTGCGCTTGCCGTCGGCGATACGCCGGTCCTGCTTCAGCCACTGGGCGATGTAGCGTGCCTGGATGTGTTCCGTCATGGCGGAGATATAGGTGAGCTGTTTGGGCTTGCGGAAGTTGTTGTACAGCTCATCGCAGGCGTTGTCCAGTTCGTTGGGGAACATGCCGAGGTACTGGGAGATGAAATGGCCGGCCTCGTTATGTTTCATGTAATACCGGTCGAAGTCCCAGTAGAAACGGGCCTTACCCTGCTTCATCAGCCGCCGGAAGAGCTGCTGCTCGACTTTCTGCAACAGGTTGAAGCCTACGAAGAGATATTGGTCGTACTCGAACGTAAGGCTCTCGTCGGCTGCCACACTACGGTAGAGCGCACCCTCGTAGGCCAGTCCCTGCTCACGGAGCATGCGGTTGAACGTGTGGTAGATGTCTCCGAAATGGCTCCACAGATTGAGGAAACGCTGCTTGAGTTCCGTGTTGTGGTCGGCAGAGAAATTCTGGAAGAACTTCCTGATGACGGCCTTCTGCTCGTCGCTAAGGTACGACACGTCGTCCAGCTCGTGCAGGTTCTTGAGGTTGGCAAACACCTTGTCGGCATCGGCCATGTTCTTGTCGATGTCGTCGAAGTCGGCCAGCAACACCTGTCCCCAGCCGTAGAAGTGGTCGAGTGTCTCGCTGATGCCTGTGCATCTGACAAAACACTTATGGAGATCGCTCGTCAGTTTGATCTGGTCGCCGACCAGCAGGGGCGAGTTGGTACGGAACAGGTCGCTGATGGTGATGTATGCAGGACTCCAGACGGGATGTCCGGCCTGACGTGCCAGACTCTCGTTGAAGAACAGCGAGGCGCGCTTGTTGGGAAACACTACGGCGATGCGCGACAGGTCGTGACCATATCTCTCCAGCACGTCGTGTGCCACATAGTCTAAAAATGTCTTCATACCTCTACGATTTGATTGCTATACACATACCACAGGTAACCCCTTATCTCACTATAGCCCATACCGCGAAGCAGCTCCATGTACTCCCGGACCTGTTCGTGATAGCCGACATTCGGCTTGCCGAACTTGAAGTCAACGACCACCACCTGTCGTCCATCGGTCATCACACGGTCGGGACGACGCTCTACGACAGCACCCGTCTCCGGGTCTTCCGACAGGATGGTACACTCGTTGAAGAGCTGCCAGCGCCCACTGAACCAGTCGCTGACACGCGGGTCTTCCAGCCGCTTGCGCAACAGCTCACTGATATATTCAGGCGTCAGGTGCCTGTCGTAGAGGATACCGTCCATCTGTAACTGCTGCAGGGCACCTTCAATGTCGGCCGTCGTGCGGATATGGGCGAAGATGTCGTGCAGCACGTTGCCGGCCTTCATGTAGCTGTCCTGCCGGCTGTCCTCTTCTTCGTGGCCCCCGATGAAGTCGCGGCTGCGGTTGCTCTGCCTGAAACAGGTCTTGTCGGCATACGGCTCAATCTCCACGTCGAGGGCTTCGGACTTCTGGAGGAAGACGTTATCGGTATGCTTGTCGGTTTTGGCCTTCAGGAACAGCTCGCCGTACTCGAACTCAATGGGGCTGGTCTTGTCGTCAACACCCTGCAACAGGGAACCGTCGAGTTGCCTGCTAACCTCCGGCAGCACGTCTTCTATCAGCTTCGAGCGGGTTGCTGAAGCGTTGCGCCTGCCGATGACGAAGAGGTTGCTGCGGGCACGGGTGAAAGCTACGTACAGCAGGTTCAGGTTATCGACACGGTTCTGAAGGAACTCGTCGCGATAGGCCTGTTCGTAGGCTGTTCCCATCATCTTCCCGCTGTAATCGACCGGTACCAGCGGCAGTTCGCTGTACGGCTCGTCTTCGGCCTGACACCAGATGATGTTATCCATCGTACGTTCCAGCTGCCAGTCGCAGAAAGGCAGGATGACATGCTCGAACTCCAGGCCCTTGCTCTTATGGATGGTCAGCAGACGCACGCCGTTGACCTCGTCGCTCTGGATGGTCTTGCTGCAGAGCGTGTCGTCCCAGTAGCGCAGGAACGCGTCGATGTCGGAGCTGTTGTCTGTCGCGAAGTCGTTCAGATAGTCGTAGAACGTACAGAGATAGGCGTTCTCATCCTTCAGCACCTGCAGGCCCAGCACCTTGTAGAGCCGTTCGGTCAGATCGTAGAGCGGCATCTTCAGCAGCTCGTCAGCGCAGTCCAGAAAACCCTCCGGCAGAAAACCGTCCATCGTGACATCGCTCCTGAACAGCTGGGCATCACCAGATGTACGGCAGAGAATACTGTTCTGATAGCTTTTCACCAGTGTCGCCTTGACGATGTTGTCGTCAGGATGCGACAGGAGCTTCAGGGCATTGATGAGCATGCAGACTACCGTTGACGCATCAAGTCGGAAGGCTTCGTCAGATACCACATGGAGTTCGGGCATGTTGGCGGTGAAGTAGCCGATGATGGCTGGTATGACGTTCTTGGACCGTATCAGGATGGCAATGTCGCTTTGTCCGGCTCCGTTCCGGATCAGTTCCTTCATGGTGTCGCCCATCTTCGTCAGCATGTTTTCCTGATAGTCATCTGAAGGATAGAGCGTGACGGTAACCTTTCCTGTCTTGTCACGGCCTTGGGGAATCAGTTGTCCGACATCGGCGTATGCCTGTTGTATCTGCTGTGCTGCATTCTCACCTGTCTTCTCCGTCAGCAAAAGGTATTCCTGCCGGGCTGCCGACGTAAAGAAGCTGTTGTTGAAGCTGATGATGTTTTGCCGGGAGCGGAAGTTGGTCTTCAGCGGCTTGACCTTCAGCTGAAGCCCGGGCTGTGGGAAATGTGTCTCAATATTGTTCAGCAGCCGCCAGTCGCCCGAACGCCAGCGATAGATGCTTTGCTTGACGTCGCCGACAATGAGGTTCCGGGTATCGGTGTGGCTCATACATTCCTCCAGCAACACTTTGAAGTTCTGCCATTGTACCGTGCTGGTGTCCTGGAACTCGTCGATCATGATATGCTCCAGCTGTGCGCCGATCTTCTCGAAAATGAAGGGAGTGTCGCTGGACGCCATCAGTTCGTGCAGCAGCTGCTGCGTGTCGCTGAGCAGGAAACGGTTGGCCTCTGTGTTGAGTGCCCTGACTTTCTGCTCGATTTCCCCCAACAGCCGAAGCTGATTCAGATGGCGCAGTGTCAGAGAGGCAGACTGGTATTGCCGCCATTGCACGGTGCGTTCTGTAAGTGCTTGCTGCAGGAGGGGCAGAAGGGACTCCTCCACCAAGGGCCTGAGGGTGTCCATATCAGACTTCTTGCACCAGTTACCGGCATCCTCGCTATAGCTGATGACGCTCTTGGTGACGATGCTTTCGTCGAAATTGCCTTCCTGCATCTTCCTGAAGAAGGAAGCCACATTCTTGCCGCTCTTGATGTCCTCGGGTTCCAGTCCCAACTGCTTCAATGCCTCGAAATAGCTATTGCCAGTCTCCCGCATACGCTCTTCCGCCTGTTGCCTCTGTCTGTTCAGCTGGCTGGTGAAACGCTCAAAGAAGTCCTTCTCGCCCATTTTTTCGTTCAGGGCGTCGCTGCTGGCCTTGTAGTAATCCTTGAAGATGGTCGTACCGAAGCGTTTGATGCTGTTGATGACGTTCCAGGAATGGTCGTCATCGATATTGTCCATCACGTAGCGCAGCACCCATTGCAAGATGAGGTCAGTGGTCTGCAGGTCCTGTATCAGCTCATCAACTGCCTGTTCCTCCACCTGTTTGTCGTTCAGCTCTATGCGCAGGTTGGCCGTCAGCTCCAGTTCGCGGGCAAGGTTGCGGAGGACACTCTGGAAGAATGTGTCGATGGTCGATACGCGGAAGTAGCTGTAGTGGTGCAGCAGGTTATGCAATGCAATACCCGAACGCTCACTGACCAGCTGCATGTCGTAGCCCGTCATCTCACAAATGTGACGGGTATAGTCGCGTGAGTCGTCCAACTGCTTCCAGATGCCGTACAGCTGACTGAGTATGCGCATCTTCATCTCTTCCGTCGCCTTGTTGGTAAAGGTGACGGCAAGGATGGAACGGTACTGCTGGGGGTTCTCTACCAGCAGTCTGATATATTCCGATGCCAGCGTGAATGTCTTTCCGCTGCCGGCACTGGCCTTATAGACGGTTAAAGGATAGCTTCTTGTCTCTTGCATATATATAATATGGTGTCAACCTACCATTTCCTGAACAGTTCAATACTGATCTTGCCGCCAAACTCCTGAATGCGTGTATTCAGGAAGCTCGCAAATATTCCAGCCGAGAAGTAGCGGTTGGTCAGTCCGTATCCTACCTCGTAGTAGGGACGTGTCCTGTTTAGTAGCAATGCACCCAGATAAACACGTTCCGTCTCGATGTAACGTCCGACTAAAGGCAGCCAGGTGGACATGAGCAGTGGAGTCTCGTACGAGAGATTCGTCCGGACATAGTAGCTGGATGCGTTGTACCAGCTGGCATCGAGCAACTGGAACTGTCCTGTCCAGTCATCGTCCCATCCGCCAGGTACGTTGTTGTTGCGGAAGTTGGAAAAGTCAACAAAGTAACTCGTGCTTTTGTTCGTATATAAACCGCCGCCTACACGGACATTGAGCAGACTCATGCTGCGCATGGGAATTTTCCACACACCGTCCAGCTCCCAACGTTCGTACTTGATGTTGGACTTCCATACTCCTTCAATGCCCCGCTCGTAGTCGATGGTGAACAACGGTCCCTTGTGCCAAGGGGTAATCTTGAGGGTTAGCACGGGCGAGAAAGAGCGATAGACATCAGGCAGTCCGAGTTTTCTCATGCGTTCGGCATTGATGGCTTTGCGTCGATGATAGGTGACGCTGGTCATGATGGTAAGCCAGTCGAATGCCTCGATGTTGTTCCTGACCATTAAATGATTGTCGGTGAACAGATCCAGCTGGTCGTCAGAGTAGTCTGTCGTGTCAACAGGAATGGTTTCCAGCACACTGGAATTTGTGATACGGTTGCCGTTACCCACCTCTATCTCCGCATATCCTTCGCGCTTGGGGTTGTAGTTCATACGCAGCGGAGCGGTCAGGTAGAACTGCCTGGACTTGAAGTTATAGCCAATCCACGGATCAAACGTCAAGTACCGGTGTGGAGAGAAATTGTAGCGGGAACGTATCTTCATCTTGTAAGACAGTCCGCGACGAGCACTATAACTCAGATATTGCGGATTCAGGATGGGGGAGAACCTGACAGATGCCGTACCGTTGTCGGCTCTGAGACTGTTGAACAGATTGTCGCCAACGACATCCCAGATGATGTCTTTCCAGAAGTTGAGCTTGTGATGCCGTATCGTGTCCTGGGGTACCGTATCAGGTTCCTCCGGTTTATAGTACTCCTGGTAAATCATGGCTTCCTCTTCTTCCAGAGGTATGGGGCGCAGGCTGTCCATCAGTGCGATGTCGCGGACAGACTCCAAGGAGTCGGGTAGGGTAACGGGGCAGTCGTAGAAAGCCTCGAACCTCGCCCTGATACGGTTGCCGATAAAATTGAACTTGGCATCTAACTCACTGTGTTTCGGCATCAGTGCCTTGAGGCCGCTCTCTCCCTGTTGGACGCTGATCTTGAAGTCGATCATATCGTATTCCCCTTCCAGTTCCACCATATTGATTTGTCCCGTCTCATAGTTGACGTACGCCTGACCCGATACCAGCTGTGTGTTGCTGAGTTTGGGCTTGAAAGCCAGTACGGCCGTTCCGTTGCCAATGATGGTGGTCCGATAGCGATAATACCGCTTGTTGGAACGGTTAAAAGGCGAGAGAACGTGTTGCTTGAACAGACAGACGTTATAAAGGTTAGGTGTCAGCAGTTCCAGAATGGTGGGCAGCGCTTTCCTGTAGTGGGCTATATTTCCCACGCTGACCTGTCGTTTCAGCGTGTAGTCGTTCAGGTCGTGGAAACTGATGCGGCAGTACGACTCTCCCACGTAGGCACGCGGTCCGTCTGCCAAGGTGTACATGTGGGGAATGAGCCATAGGGTGGGGTTTCGCCGGTCTGTAACGAACATATATTTCAGATAGACGTTATTGTCGAATCCCTCAACGTGATGAGCATAGTTCCGCTTGTAGCCAAAGACCCTGTTCAATAAGACGGAATCCTTGTCATGCTGGGCATAAAGAAAACTGGGCGTGAAAACCATCACGCCCAGCATCCATATTTTCAGGAATAGCTTGCTGTATTTCACACCCCAAAAGTACACATTTATTTTGAGAGTGCAAAGAAAACAATATTTTTTAACCCAAATATTTCATCAGAATCTTCGCATTGCCGCTGTCACGCAGCTTGGCAATACTCTTCTCACGTATCTGACGAACACGCTCACGAGTCAGTCCCAGCTGGTCGCCAATCTCTTCCAGGCCCTTCTCGTGGCATCCTATACCAAAGCATTGGGTAAGTATCTGTATCTCACGTTCTTTCAGCACCTTATGGAGTACAGAGTTCAGCTCCTGCGCCATAGACTCATGATCCACATGACGGTCGGTGCGGCTATCGTCGCCGCTGGCCATCACGTCCAGCATGCAGTTGTCCTCACCATCCTGGAAAGGAGCGTCGATAGACACATGATGACCGTCGGCCATCAGGCTTTGGCTGATTTTCTCCTCATCCATATTGGTGACAGCACTCAGCTCCGTTACAGAAGGATGGCGCTGGTTCTCCTGTTCAAACTTATTGATCTCGTGACTGATCTTGTTCAGCGAACCTACCTGGTTCAGCGGCAGACGCACGATTCGGCTCTGCTCGGCAATGGCCTGCAGGATGCTCTGGCGAATCCACCATACAGCGTAGGAAATAAATTTAAAGCCACGTGTCTCGTCAAATTTCTGTGCGGCCTTGATAAGACCGATGTTACCCTCGTCAATCAGATCCGTCAGCGTCAGTCCCTGGTGTTGGTACTGTTTTGCTACGGACACCACAAAGCGCAGGTTGGCAGTCACCAACTTGTCCTTGGCACGTTCACCTTCGGGACCTCCCTTTCTGATTTTCTGCGCCAGTTCAATCTCCTCGTCGATAGAAATGAGAGGTGCACGACCTATCTCCACCAGATACTTGTCCAGTGCTTCACTCGAACGATTGGTAATACTTTTCTGAATTTTTAATTGTCTCATCTTACTTCTGAAAATAGCCTTAACGTCTTGATATTCAGGCTGATATTATATTTAAATACCCTAAAACGATGCAAAATTACAAAAAATATCGATACGTTGTTCTCTTTTTGCCGCTTTTTATAGTTAAAAAAACATAATGCGCGTGCGCAAGAACAGACAGATTTTGTTTTTTCTTTGAATATCTGTGCAGAAAATTTGGAAGTTTCACCGCTTCTTTGTACTTTTGCCGAATAAAACGAAAAGAAATGCTATGCTGAATATCTGTATTGTTACGGGTGCCCGTCCAAACTTCATCAAGGTTGCACCTATCATCCGTGCCATTATACGTGCAAAGGAACAAGGCCGTGAGTTGTCCTACAAGCTGGTGTATGCCGGCTCAGAAAAAGACTCCACATTGGAGCCCTCTTTGTTCGAGGACCTGCAAATGCCGCGTCCCGACATCTATCTGGGCGTTGACTGTCCGAGCCTCAATGAGCTGACAGGACGCGTCATGGGTGAGTTTGAGCAGTATCTCAATGCCCATCCCACCGACATTGTCATCGTGGTTGACGACTTGGCCTCGACGATGGCTGTTGCCATTGTCACCAAGAAACGGGGTATTCGGCTGGCACATCTCGTTGCCGGTACTCGTTCGTTCGACATCACTATGCCAAAGGAAATCAACCGTCTGGTCATTGACGGCTTGAGCGATCTGTTGTTTACGGCTGGAATATCGTCGAATTCCAATGCTACCCGTGAAGGAGCCGAGATGCACAAAATCTACATGGTTGGTAACATCCTGATGGACTCCCTGCGACAGGCTCATAACCGTTTACGTCGTCCTGCCTTACTCGACAAGATGGGACTGAAAGCCGGTGACTATCTGGTATTTACGCTCAACCGCCGGGCATTGCTGGCTGATACTAACAAGCTGAAGCGGATGCTCAATGTCGTTTGCGTCGCAGGTGTTCCAGTATTGGCTCCGCTACGTGGAGAACCTGCCAAGGTTGTTTCATCGCTTCTGCAGTCACCATCCGCCATCCACCTCATCCAGCCACTTGACTATCTGGAGTTCGGATGGCTGACCGCTAATGCCAAGGGCATCATCACCGACTCGGGCAACGTTGCAGAAGAGGCTACGTTCAACAACGTGCCGTGTATCACGCTGAACAGCTATACGGAACATATTGAGACTGTGAAACAAGGTTCCAACGTACTGGTTGGCGAGGATGCCGAAGAGTTACGCAAGGCACTTGAAACATTGCTCTCCGGCCAGTGGAAGAGTTGTTCGTTGCCCGACCGTTGGGACGGACGTACGGCAGAGCGTATCGTACAGACTATCATAGACCTTCAATAAGTTTTGCTAAAGTAATGAAACAAGCTATTCTTCTTCTCCTGACCATCCTTCTTGTCCTGACTTCATGTCACGGTGGAAGACGTGACGGGGTTGCCGGAACAGGAGATACCCTGCAGCTGAAGTATGCCACGTTGCTGACCATTGTCGATTACGACGGCTATTCTGTTGCTTCGATTGCCAATCCGTGGAAGAAGGACAAAGTCCTCCATACTTATGTGCTAATACCTCGTGATGAGTCAGGCAACGGGGAGCAGCCGGCATCGTTCGACGGTGTTACGGGCAACTACAGCGTTATCCATACTCCTATACAGCATGCAGCTATCTTCACCACGGTCCATTGCTCGCTGGTGATGACGTTCGGATGTGGTAATCGCATTGCCGGGGTAGCCGACCTGGACTACATCAAGATACCCTGGATTCACGAACAGGTGGCCAAAGGGCGCATCATCGATTGCGGTGGAGGATTGAATCCTGTGGTAGAGAAGATCATTGATACCAAGCCTGATATCATCATGCTCTCGCCGTTCGAAAACTCTGGCGGCTACGGCAAAATGGAAGAACTTGACATTCCTATCATGGAGTGTGCCGAGTATATGGAGTCGTCGCCGCTGGCACGTGCCGAGTGGATGAAGTTCTACGGACGTCTGTTTGGTCGTCAGTCTATGGCCGACAGTCTCTTTGCTGTCGTTGACAGCAGCTATCACGCCTTGAAGGCTCAGGCAGAAAAAGCTGGCCCGGGTCGTTCCGTGCTGGTGGATAAACTGGTAGGCAGCGTATGGTATGTGCCTGGTGGCAAGAGCACAATAGGACAGATGATTCAGGATGCCGGAGCCAGCTACGTGTGGGAGTCTGACGATCATAGCGGCAGTCTGTCACTGCCATTCGAGACGGTATTGGAAAAGGCAGGAGAGAGCGAACTGTGGCTATACCGCTACAGCAGCGATCACGCCCAGACATTGCACGAATTGCTTAGTGAGTATCACGGTTACAGTCAGTTGCGGCCCTTCCAGACGGGTGAGGTATATGGCTGCAATGTGGAGAAGTCGCTGTTTTACGAGGAGTCGCCCTTCCGTCCCGACTACCTGCTTTGCGATTTCATCCGGCTGTTCCATCCTGATATGACGGAGCTGCCGCCGCTGCGATATTACGAGAAGTTGAATCCATAGACGATGACGTGATGGCTCGAAAGATACTGTTTGCCTTGTTTGTGCTGCTGCTCTTGCTGCTTTTTGCCCTGAATCTTTTGACGGGTAGCATCGACATACCCTTTGCCGACGTTGTCCGTATCGTTATCGGTGATACTGAAGGCATCAAGCCCTCTTGGCAATATATCGTTCTGGAGTCACGCCTGCCTCAGGCACTCACAGCCGTCTTCTGTGGTGCAGCTCTGGCTGTTAGCGGTCTTCTGTTGCAGACAGCTTTCCGTAACCCATTAGCCGGTCCTTCTATCTTTGGTATAAACAGCGGTGCAGGACTGGGTGTGGCACTGGTCATGCTCCTGTTGGGTGGCAGCCTGTCGGTAGGCAGTGTCAGCGTTTCGGGTTTTGTGGCAGTGTTGCTTGCGGCCTTTGTGGGAGCGATGGCGGTTATGGCACTTATCTTCTTCTTCTCGACGATGGTACGCAGCAATGTCATGCTGCTCATCATCGGCATCATGATCGGCTACATTGCCAATTCTGCCATTTCGCTACTCAATTTCTTTGCCACCGACGAGGGCGTGAAGTCGTATATGGTATGGGGTATGGGGTCGTTCGGAGGTGTCTCCATGCGTCACATGCCTGTCTTTGTATCTATCACGTCGCTGGGGCTGTTCGGCTCGTTGTTGCTGATGAAGCCACTTAATGCCCTCATGCTGGGCGACCGGTATGCCCAGAACCTGGGAGTCAATATTGTCCGTGTGCGCAACTGGCTGCTCTTCGTGACGGGTCTGCTCACAGCCATTACTACGGCGTTCTGTGGACCGGTAGCCTTCATCGGACTGGCTGTGCCTCATATTGCACGCCTACTGCTGACCACCGATAATCACCGCCTGCTGTTACCAGCCACAATGCTTTGCGGAGCACTTGTTGCCCTGTTGTGCAACTTCTTCTGCTTCCTTCCGGGTGAATCGGGTGTTATTCCCCTGAATGCCGTCACACCCATCATTGGCGCTCCCGTCATCATCTACGTGATCATCAGGGAACGACGTTGATAAATGAATACTAGCTATTGGGCAATAGGTGAGAAAACACCGAAGGCATAAAGCAGACCATACAACATGCCGAAGATGAAAACAATCAGGAAATAGAAGATCACAATGGCCACTAACATGCTCACGATAGTACGTGTCCAACTGAAACCCGACAGCTGTTTCATGGGGATAACTGTAAGGACAGAGGCTGCGGAGACAATGAGTGGGCTGACTCCGAGGAATGTGAGCAGCGTGTCGTAGATCGTCAGCATATTGGCCATATAGACCATTGCAATGAGAAATTCAGAGAACCTCAGGTCGGGAATGTTCTTCGACTTCCTGAATAACAGGTAGTAGAAAGTTGTCAGCAGGATAACCGTCAGGAGCGTCAGTGAAGTAGGGAACCGTTCCTGAATATCCATAAGCCATTTGACAATACTCATACTCGCCTCAAGAGAACCGTCTTCGCTTTCCTGATGGATGAAGCTGATGGTTTCGTTGACTGCTTCATCGGTCGAACTGCCGCGCAGGTTCACGCCATGTGCCACGATGACGCTTACTGCCGACAGCAGGAACAGCATCTTGAACGGTGGAAAATAGGCCATCTGCATACCCCGCAGATAGTCGCGAATCATATAGCCTGGACGGAAGATGAGGTCGCGCAGGGTACGGAACATTCCACGATTACCCAGTCCCCAGACGTCGAGGAAAAGCAGGAGGGCATTCTTGAACGAGTAACGCCCGATACGTGCCGACTGACCGCAACGTGGGCAGTAGTTGCCCTTAAAAGACGTTGAGCAGGTTGCACAGACATGTTCCTCAGGTGACAACGGAGCCACTTGATAAGGTCTTTCCTGCCACTCGCGGAATTGCCGGTATTTCTCTTTCCAGTTAATCTTCATAGTCTGTCGTATCGTTTATGCCGGCTGCGGCAAGTGCTTCCTTGCGCTCCACGCAGGTACCGCAGCGTCCGCAATGGTGTTCCCCGCCCTTATAGCACGACCATGTCTCTGTATAGTCGATGCCCAGTTTACCACCGCGTCGTGCAATATCGCTTTTGGTGATGTTGGTATAAGGCGCACGAAGTCCCACCTTGACGTAGGTTCCTGCCTGTGCCGAAGCGTCGAAAGCCTCTACAAACTGTGGGGTACAGTCGGGATAGATGGTATGGTCGCCTCCGTGGTTGGCCATCATCACATATTTCAGGTTGTTCGATTCGGCAATACCCACGGCAATGGAGAGCATGATGCCGTTACGGAAGGGAACAACAGTCGATTGCATGTTCTCGTCGGCATAGTGGCCTTCGGGGATGGCCTCGGCTCCTTCCAGCAGTGAGCTCTTGAAATACTTGGACATGAAGTCCAGAGGAATGACGATATGTGGAATGCCCAGCCGCTCACAGTGCAACCGGGCAAACGGTATCTCCCGCCGGTTGTGGTTGCTTCCATAGTCGAACGATACAGCCAGTGCAATACGTTCCTGTTCGTCGTATAACAAGGTGACACTGTCCATGCCACCGCTGAGTATGAGTACAGAATCTTTTTTCATATTTGCAAAGGTACACCGATTGGCGCGTTTCGGAGAAAAAACATTCGTCATTTAACTCCCTTTAACTACCCTTAACTCCTCAAACTCCCCTAAAATGATTACCTTTGCCTTCGTTTTATCAGTCACAACATGTACAAACCCGTTTACAACAAGCGCAAGGCGATAGTCTTTAAGCGATTTAAGCATAAAGGCTGGGCACTCTTTGCTGCTCTGGGTCGAGTCGTCGTCATCGGAGTGTTAAGCGCATCGACACTTCAGCACGCAACGGCTGCCAGCCGTCATTTCAGTACGGATGACGAGCCGGACGACTCTGTCAGGATAGACAAGGAGATGACCATCGACGATGTGGAAGTCGCGACCTCGCGTGCCCCCCTGACACTTGGTCAGGCTGCGAGAATGGTAACTGTACTGAGCCGTGACGACATTCAGGCGGCACCAGTACAAAGTGTTAACGATTTGCTGAAATACATTGCGGGCGTTGACGTCCGTCAGCGTGGTCCCTTCGGAGCACAGACCGATGTCGGTATCCGTGGTGGCACACAGGAACAAATCACCATCCTGCTCAATGGCATCAACATCTGTGACCCGCAGACGGGACACAACACCTTCGACCTGCCAGTCGATTTGGCGGATATAGAACGTATCGAGGTGCTCGAAGGCCCGGCCGCACGGGTTTATGGCACGTCTTCGCTGATGGGAGCAGTCAATGTGGTGACAAGAAAACCTGCTGTCTCCTCTGCCGGCAGAGGCAATGCAAGGCTGGAAGGAGGCAGCTTCGGCTATCTGTCAGTCGGCATGCGCACCGGTCTTCCCAATCTGGCTGGAATAGGTTCTCACCTCAGTGCCGGTTATACGCGAAGTGACGGTTACAGCCGTTCGAAGGCGGGAAGTCTGAACAGTGACTATCATGGCGGCAAGGCATTGTATGAGGGTTGTCTGCATACGGAGAACATACAGCTGCAATGGCATGCAGGCATGAGCATCAAGGCGTTTGGCTCCAACACTTTCTACAGCGCCAGGTATGACGAGCAATACGAACACACGGCCAAACTCTTCACGGCATTACAGGCAGATGTCGATGCCAGGCATTTCCACTTCCATCCAGCCATTTACTGGAACCGCAGCCACGACCGCTTCGAGCTGATACGCGGTGAGGAAGACAAGGTCGCTTATAACCGCCATCGTACAGATGTCATGGGTATCAATCTCAACAGCTGGTTTAATTCTCCTTTAGGACGTACGGCCTTTGGAGCGGAGTTCCGTAATGAGGACATTGTCAGCACAAACCTTGGAGAACCACTCGACATCGGGCTATCGGATGATGGCAACGGGCATTACACGCACGGTCTCAACCGTTCGAACCTGAGCTTCCATTTGGAACACAATGTCGTCATGCGTTACTTCACGCTTTCGGCGGGCTTTGTAGCCGTCAGGAATACGTGGAACCAGATGCCGTTCCAGCTCTATCCGGGCATCGATGCCAGCCTGAGACTCGGCGGGCAATGGAAAATCTACGCCTCCTACAACTCCTCACTGCGTATGCCGTCGTTTACGGAGCTGTATTACAGCGTTGGTGGACATAAGGCCGACAAATACTTGAAACCCGAGGAGTTACGGGCCGTAGAAGGAGGTGTTAAGTATTTTACTCCAGCCCTTAATGTCAGGGTGAGCATCTTTCATCACCATCAGCGTAACACCATCGACTGGATTCTGGATACACGCAATGCTGAAGCCGTCTGGCAGAGCGTTAATCTGACCAAGATCAACACGCTTGGCATGGATGCCGACGTGACGATTGACCTCCAGCGGCTGTTTGGTGGCTACTCATATAATACCGTCTCGCCTGTTTCATCCTATAAGCTTTGCCTGTCCTATTGCTACCTTTATCAGCAGAAGGACGAGCCGTCTTATCTGCAGTCGCGCTATTCGTTGGAATACCTGCGTCATAAGCTGACTGCACGGCTACAGCTGCATCTGTTCAGCAAAATGGATTTGATGCTGGCTTGCCGTTATCAGTACCGCACAGGCTCCTATACTGACACGCAGGGCGTGGTTTGCAACTACAAGCCTTACACGGTTGCCGATGCCCGTCTTACATGGAGTGATAACTGGTGGAATGTGTATATAGCAGCCAACAACCTGACAGGAACTCACTATGTTGACTATGGTAACGTTCCACAACCCGGCTGTTGGCTCATGGCAGGTGCAACCGTCAGCTTCTAATGACGCAACGGTTTTCCCCTGTGTGATTAATGGACGACGACCTCTGCCTCCAGACGTTTCTTCCATTCGTTTAGGAAGGTAAACCAGGAATCGGCTGAATGGTAGCCGAAGTCCTCATTGTCAGAGGAGAACGTAATGGCATAGTGCAGTTCGTCCGTATCGGTGGCAACGACAAATGGATAGTTGCGCTTGTCCTTGGGCAGTTCCTGCCTGACGTATTGACGCGGAATACAGATTCCCAGGCCCACTGTCTCACGCTTATGGCCTATGGAGTCCTTGGCAGAGACCGGCCAGTCGGTGCCCCAGCAGCCTCGCAGTCCTTCGTGGTCGGTGTGTTCTACCGAGTTCTTTACATTGATGATACCTGTGGCAAACTGATAGTCACTGGCAGGGCGGTCGAAGCGTATATCGACCATGCAGTCACGACGACCGGCATAAAGGGTATAACGGGTGGTCATGGTGAGTGGTGCGAGGTGCGACGTTGCAAGGGTAGGGGCGTTCCAACCGTCGTCGATTACCTCGACGATGGTACGCAGCGGACCGCTGGCAATGATGCGCAGGGTACGATGGGTAACATCTTCGAGCATGACAGGTTCTTGTCCGTTCCATCCACGAAGGGTACCCAGGCCTAAAGTGGAACCCACCCATAGCACGTCGTCACCGAAGCCATTTGCCTTCTGCGTGCTGTCTGGATAGAACTGCGTCTCCCGGAGCTCCAGTCCCTGATGATACTTGCCGTAGATGTCAACTGTCTGACGGTGGTCAAAGTAGATGCGGTAGGCTACCAGCCTGTTTTCGAACGCAGGGCCGTGATGGTGCAGCTGCCAGTATGGGTTTGTGCCGTTCTCTACGGTCAGGCTGCTGATGTAGAGGTCCTGCTTGTTCTCCTCTTGTATCTTCTTATTCGACAACAGCATCTCGGCATAGACCTGCGGTTCATAGTGACGTGGCTCTCCCTCATCACGCAGCTCGATGGTAAAGGTCTGCGTCTCGTGCCTGTCGATGTCCGTCAGAAAGAACAGCTCGTCATAGCTCTTGTCGCCATCGAGGTCGTCTAACTGACAAGGTATCTCCTGTCCGTTGAGTGTCACCAGAGCCGATCTCACGTTACATCCGGCATGAGCCGGCGACATCTTTGCACAGCAGCCGGTGCCCTCTAATGGAAGGCTGAGTACGACAGGTTGTGCCGTGAGCTTCATGTCTGACTTGTTCTCTACGGTGACAGTCGTAGTCTTAACTTGTGCAACAACAGAAATTGCAGCTGTCAGAAAAAGGGTGGAAAGCATTTTAATCTTTAATATTTAATGTTTAATCTTAAAGTAGTTTTATCTTGCAAAATTGCTTTGAAAGCATTGCAAAACTATAAATTGTAAACAAATTTTACACAGAATTTGATATTTTTTAGGTTAAAATTTGGAATTAATTAGATTTTTTAGTACATTTGCAAACGATTTTAACATCGTCTATCAAAAATTAATAACAAGTAGTGCGTAGAATATACATTGTATTGTTAGCATGTATGCTGCTTTGCATAGGCTGCGAGTGGCAACTCAAACCCCAGGATGAACAGGCATCCGAGGGTATTGTGGTGGAGCGCTACGACCGTATTCAGGCGTTGTATCTGACTACGGGCGACCGTTCGGCTTTGCAGCAGCTTAATACGCGCTATCCCGAGCAGACGCGCATGTTAATAGAAAACGTGTTGAAAATAGGCCCTGTCAATGACCCGATGATTAATACCAAGTTCCTGCATTACTACCAGGACTCTGTCTTGCTGGCCATCATTGCTGACGTGGAGAGACAATACGAGGATGTCAGTGACGTTGAAAAAGACCTGACGTCTGCGTTCAAGGAACTGAACAAGCTTTTGCCTAACATGCATACGCCATTGCTTTATACGCAGATTGGCGCACTCACACAAAGCGTCATCGTGGGTGACAGCACATTAGGTATCAGCCTTGACAAATACCTCGGAGCGAACTATCCCATTTATACCCGTTACTATCCCGAAGTCCAGCGTCGGCAGATGACCCGGCAGATGATTGTACCCGACTGTCTCGGCTTCTACATCCTGAGCCTCTATCCGCTTGATGATGCCGATACCTCGCTGGCTGCACGCCATTTGCACATGGGTAAGATACAATGGATCGTCAACAAGGTGACAAGGAAACGTACCTTCAACAACGACCAGGTCAATGCTGTTGCACGCTATATGCGGAAAAATCCAAAGACCAGTATCCCCCAATTGCTGCAAAACAGGGATTCCATCTGATTTCCCGAACCATTTGATTTCATATATCGGAAAGATACAAAATAAATCTTAATTCTTCGTTAAGATTATTTTTTTATTTGTATCTTTGCACAAATATTTGCTAAAGAACAATCATATATGAAACGCATTAACATCTTATTTCTGTTGACCATGCTTGCTGCTATGCAGCTGTGGGCTGGTGGAGAGTTGAATCTGAAGGACATTACCAGTGGCAAGTTTCGTGTACAGCGCATGGCTGCCGTAGAACCTGCACAGGACGGAGAGTCGTACACACAGATTTCCCCGGACGGTCAGCGTATCGAAAAGTATTCGTTCAAGACTGGACAGCTGACAGGTACGCTGATAGACCTTAACTCCGTACGTGGAGCAAGGGTAAATAGCATTGACGGCTACATCATGAGTCCTGACGGCAAACGCATGCTTATACAGACCGAGACAGACTACATCTACCGTCATTCCTTCAAGGCCAAGTACTATATTCTTGACATCAAGAACCAGAAAATGGAGGCACTCTCGGAGGGCGGACCTCAACAGTCACCGCTCTTTTCGCCTGATGGTCAGCAGATAGCGTTTGTACGTGATAACAATATCTTCCTTGTCAAGCTGCTCTACAACAATGCAGAGAGCCAGGTAACCAAGGACGGCAAGCGTGGGGAGATCATCAACGGTATTCCCGACTGGGTCTATGAGGAAGAGTTCTCTACCGCCCAGAGCATGGCCTTCACTGCCGACAGCCGGCAGTTGTGTTGGATCCGCTATGACGAGAGCCAGGTGCGAGAGGTCTCGTTGCCTCTCTATCGTGGTGCCTATCCGACGTTCGAGAAATATGCTTCCTATCCGGGACTCTACACCTACAAGTATCCTATTGCCGGCGAACAGAACTCGACGGTCAGCGTCATGAGCTACGACATCAAGAGTCACAAGACACGCACGTTGAACGTCCCGTTGGATGCTGACGGTTATATACCACGCATCAAGACCTTCCCGCAGGCAGTCGAAGAGGGTGGGGATGATGCCTCTCAGATTATCGTCATGACGATGAACCGCCATCAGGACGTGCTGCGCCTCTATGCTGTCAATGCACTTTCTACGGTCAGCCAGCTCATTCTTGAGGAGCATGTGGAGAAATATGTCAAGGAAGAAGTGCTGGAGAACATCCAGATCACGCCGAACCATATCCTCCTGCCCAGTGACCGTTCCGGCTTTATGCACCTCTATCTTTATACCATCGGCGGTCAGCTGGTGCGTCAGATTGAGAAAGGCGACTATGAGGTGACAGACGTTTATGGTTATGACGAGACGACGGGCGACACCTACTTCGCCTCACATGCCGTCAGTCCGTTGGAACAACAGATCTACGTTGCCCATAAGAACGGTAAGGTGGAACGGCTCACGCAGAAAGCTGGATGGAACAGTGCCGTCTTCTCGACGAACTTCAAGTACTTCATCAATACGTGGAGTGACCTGAACACGCCGACCGTCTATACACTGCAGGAGGGAAAGAAAGTGACTACGACGCTCATCGACAACAAGGCAGTCAGCCAGAAGCTCGCCAGTTATAATATAGGTACGCGTGAGCTCTTTACCGTCAGGACGCTTGATGGTGTCGAACTGAACGCATGGATGATTAAGCCTGCCGACTTCAACCCCTCACGCAAGTATCCGGTCATCATGTACCAGTACGGCGGTCCTGGCAACCAGCAGGTGAAGAACTCCTGGGACATTGGCATGAACGGGCAGGGCGCAATACTCGAGCAGTATCTTTGTCAGCAGGGTTATATCTGCGTCTGTGTCGATAACCGAGGCACGGGCGGACGCGGTGCAGAGTTCGAGAAGTGTACCTACTTGCAGTTGGGCTTATATGAGAGTCGCGATCAGGTGGAAGCAGCTTTGTCCTTGGGTGGGCTGTCGTATGTTGACAAGACGCGCATCGGCATCTGGGGATGGTCGTTTGGAGGATTCAACACGCTGATGTCCATGTCTGAAGGCCGCGATGCCTTTGCTGCTGGAGTGGCCATTGCACCGCCTACTGACTGGCGCTACTACGACACCATCTATACCGAGCGTTACATGCGTACGCCGAAGGAGAATGCCGGTGGCTATAACCTCAATCCTATCGTACAGGCTGACAAGCTGCACGG
Organism: uncultured Prevotella sp.; assembly: GCA_905236875.1. Classification (GTDB taxonomy): domain Bacteria; phylum Bacteroidota; class Bacteroidia; order Bacteroidales; family Bacteroidaceae; genus Prevotella. The sequence continues at coordinate 22,177 of CAJOQT010000033.1, forward strand.
TTCGTTGCTCATCTGCCACGGACTGGCCGACGACAACGTTCACTTCCGCAATACGGCAGAATATACCGAGGCACTGGTACAGGCCGACAAGGACTTCCAGGAGCATGTCTATACCAACCGCAACCACAGCATCTATGGAGGCAATACGCGCCTGCATCTCTTCCGACAGGCAATCAACCACTTCAACCAGGTGCTGAAATAATTCAACTTTCGGAAGTTTTTTACGACAACGAATTTTACGAATGAAACGAATTTATGCTGCGCAGTATTCGATTAATTCGAAAGAAATTCGTCTGAGCGACAATAAAAATTCGTATAATTCGTGAAATTCGTTGTTTAAAAAAAATCTGCGTACTTTAGAAACTTAAAAATACAAACTATATGAAAACTATCAAAAGAACACTTACAACATCTATTGTCTGTTGTCTGTTGTCTGTTGTCTGTTGTCCTTCAATGGCTCAGTCGCAGAAACTGACCGTTATAGTAAGTAATCCGACTGGCGACCAGCGTCAGGAACTCGTCGAGGTAGATGCAGCAAGCGTCTGTCAGATGCTCGACATCAGCAACGGCAGCCCCATCCGTGTCATCAATGCCGTCCGTCAGGAAGTGGCCAGCCAGCTAACCTACGACGGCAAGATACTTATAGATGCCAGTGTACGTCCTCATGGCGAAGCTTGTTTCACCATCGAGCCGGGACAGCCCAGACCAGCCAAAGTCTTCGTCTGTGGACGGCAGTACCCCGAACGTGTCGATGACATTGCATGGGAGAACGATAGGGGAGCCTACCGGCTCTATGGGCCTGCCCTGCAGCGTAACAACGAGCGTGCCTATGGCAATGATGTCTGGGTCAAAAACACGCCCGACCTTGAGGTGGAGAAACGCTACGAGCTGGAATTGAGCAACCATGCAGCCATCGTTGCACTTCGGGAGGCTGGCAACACGGCAGCTGCCGACTCGCTCGAAGAGCTGACCACCTACCACTTCGACCATGGCTACGGACTTGACTGCTACAAGGTCGGGCCGTCGCTGGGTTGCGGCGCACCTGCCCTGATCAATGACGGGCAGATAGTCTTTCCTTACTGCTACACCGATTACAAGATACTCGACAACGGACCGTTGCGCTTCACGGTCAGCCTGACCTATGAGACCAAGGATTTCCGTGGTGACCGCGTGACGGAGCATCGCCTGCTGTCGCTCGACAAAGGTTCCAACTTCAATCGTCAGACCGTATGGTACGACGGACTTACAAAACCCACCGAAGTGGCATCAGGTATTGTCGTACACAAGGAGAATGCTGACGGCTATGAACTGGCAGACCATCATGTGGCTTATGCCGACCCGACCGACAATCCATCAGGACAGAACTTCGAGATATATTGTGCGGTATTGTTCCCGTACAATTCCGTGCGGACGCTGTTTGTGCCGAATGAAGGCGGTACGAACGGCATTGCCGGACATGTTCTTGGCATGGTTGACGATTGCAAGGGTGGGGACCAGTTCACCTATTATTGGGGTTCGGCATGGTCGAAGTTCGACTGTCGCAACATGCACGAATGGCAGGCACGTATCAATACCTTCCAGAATGCCCTTCGTCATCCCCTCGTCGTCACATTGTCGAAAGACTAATTTGCTGTTATGTTATGAAACCAAGGATGAAATATAAGCAATATGGTTGATTTGAGCGATGAAACAAAAGTAGCAAGGAAATGCGAAAGCCTGAGGTCAACCATTGTCTTTCAGTGAGAAAAGCTGCGATATTCGAGGAGAATTATCGCATAATTCGAGGAGAATTACGCAGGAATTCATGGAGCATTGAACATTAAGCATTATTCTCAAAA
>CAJOQT010000034.1 GCA_905236875.1 uncultured Prevotella sp.
CCTACACCTTTTTTATGTGCCATTTCTTGTTCCTCCTACGTTTTAAGCAATAACTTGTTTAACTTCTACCTGAGTGAACTGCTGGCGATGACCGTTCTTCTTGCGATAGTCCTTGCGGCGCTTCATCTTGAAGACAATCACTTTCTCGCCCTTTACGAGCGGGTTCACTACTTCTACAACTACCTTCGCACCTTCTACGGTTGGTGCACCTACCGTGACAGCACCGTCTGCATCAATGAGCAGCACTCTGTCAAACTCAACAGTCTTGCCTTCCTCGGCATCCTTGATACGGTTTACAAAGAGCTTCTGACCCTGTTCAACCTTGAACTGCTGACCGTTAATCTCTACGATTGCGTACATTATTATAATATGTTTAAACGGGTTTTTCCGCAAGGCGGACACACTTCGTGCGGTCACTTTTTAAGCCTCCACGGACTAAATCGGGCGCAAAGGTACTAATTTTCGTTGAGAGTGAAGAGTTGAGGGCAGAGAGTTGATGGATATTTATGAAAGTTTAACGTTTGAGGTCATTCAAAAAAATAAAGCGATGACCCGTCTCAGGCGACCGCTTCATATCTTCAATAGGTATTAGTCCTTTTAAGGTAAAAAGATTGTTTTCAGGATAACGATGCAAAGGTAAGCCTTATTTTTCTAATTGCCAAAAGTTTTATCAATTAATTTTAGACAAAAAGAGCTGTGCTCCCACACAGCTCAAAATTTTATCAAAAATTAAGAAAATTAATGTGCAATCGATAACCTTATGCGTTGTATTCCTGCCAGCTCTTGATGGCTATGTCATCTTCATTCATGGCCGTGAATGCTTCGATGAAGGCCTTGGCCAAACGCACGTTGGTCATCAGTGGAATATTGTGGTCGATAGCACCACGGCGAATGCGGTAGCCATTGGTCAGCTCACGCTTCGTGTGGTTCTTCGGCACATTGACAATAAGGTCGAACTTATGATCGGCAATCATGTCCATCACGTTGTTCTCACCCTCCTCGTCGGGCCAGCTGACGGGCGTTGCCTTCACGCCATTGTCGTTGAAGAACTTGGCCGTTCCACCGGTTGCATAGAGCACATAGCCTTTCTTGACCAGTTCCTGTGCCGGTTCCAGAAGTGACACTTTACCCTTGGCAGCACCACTGCTGATAAGTATGGAACCCACAGGTGACCCTTCTGTAACGGGTTTTGAGCCTGGCATGCGATAACCTGTTGCTATCAATGCGTTTAGCAATGCTTCGTTCAAGCTGTCACCCAAGCAGCCTACTTCACCTGTTGAGGACATATCGACACCCAGCACAGGGTCTGCATTCTGCAGGCGGGCGAAAGAGAACTGGCTGGCTTTTACGCCGATGCGGTCGATGTCGAACTCACTCTTGTCAGGTTTCTCGTAGGGTGCATCGAGCATGATCTTCGTGGCTGTCTCGATGAAGTTGCGCTTCAGAATCTTCGAAACGAAGGGGAACGAACGGCTGGCTCGCAGGTTGCACTCGATGACCTTCACCTCGCGGTTCTTGGCAAGGAACTGGATATTGAACGGTCCGCTGATGTTCAGCTCCTTGGCGATGGCGCGGCTGATGTGCTTGATCTGTCGGATGGTAGAGTAGTAGATATGCTGGGCAGGGAACACCATTGTGGCATCGCCAGAGTGAACGCCGGCATATTCCACATGTTCGCTGATGGCATACTCAATGACCTCACCCTTATCGGCCACAGCATCGAACTCAATCTCCTTGGTTTCCGTCATGAACTTCGAGATAACTACCGGGAACTCCTTCGATACTTCGGTTGCCATATTCAGGAAACGATGCAACTCCTCATCATCGTAGCAGACGTTCATGGCGGCGCCGGACAGTACATACGACGGACGGACGAGTACGGGATAACCCACCTGATTGACAAACTCCTTGACGTCGGCAAACGATGTCAATGCTCTCCAGGCCGGCTGGTCAATGCCTAACTTGTCGAGCATGGCTGAGAACTTGTCGCGGTTTTCTGCACGGTCAATGTTGACTGGCGACGTTCCGAGCACGGGAACACCCTGACGATAGAGCTTCATGGCGAGGTTGTTGGGAATCTGTCCACCCACAGATACAATGACACCCTTCGGCTGTTCCAGGTCAATGACATCAAGAACGCGCTCCAACGACAGCTCGTCGAAATAGAGACGATCACACATGTCGTAGTCGGTAGAGACGGTCTCGGGGTTGTAGTTGATCATGATGGACTTGTAACCCAGCTTTCGTGCCGTGTTGATGGCATTTACCGAACACCAGTCGAACTCTACGCTCGAACCGATGCGATAGGCACCGGAACCGAGGACGACGACAGACTTGTCGTTGTTGTAGTAGTTGATGTCGTGCTTCGGCTTGTACTGCTCTCCTTCGGGGTTACCGAAAGCGGGCGTGTGGGTGTATGTGAAATAGAGGTAGTTCGTCAGTTCGGGATTCTCGCTGGCTACGGTAGGAATACGCTTTACCGATGGCATGATGCCGCGCTCCTTGCGATACTGACGGACCTGCAGGTTCTCCTTTTCCATATTGCCGCTCTTGGGCTTCAGGACGAAGCGGGCAATCTGGAAGTCACTGAATCCGGCGCGCTTTACTTCCAGCAGGAAAGCATCGGGAATATCTTCCAACTTATTGTACTCCTGTAGCTGATGCTTCAGGTCAACGATATGTTTCAGGCGTTCCAGGAACCACACGTCAATCTTCGTCAGCTCCTCAATGCGCTCGATGGTATAACCTTCTTCCAGTGCCTGTGCGATAGCAAAGATACGCAGGTCGGTGGGATTTGCCAGTGCATCGTCCAGATTATCGAACTTCGTGTGGTCGTTACCTACGAAGCCGTGCATTCCCTGACCAATCATGCGCAGGCCTTTCTGTATCATCTCCTCGAACGAACGGCCGATGGACATAATCTCGCCGACAGACTTCATCGAGGAACCAATCAGGCGACTTACACCTGCAAACTTCGTCAGATCCCAGCGTGGAATCTTACATATCATATAGTCGAGACTCGGAGCGACGTAGGCAGACGAGGTGGTACCCATCTCACCAATCTGGTCGAGGGTATAGCCCAGCGCTATCTTGGCGGCGACAAAGGCGAGAGGATAGCCTGTTGCCTTCGATGCCAATGCCGACGAACGACTGAGTCGGGCGTTGATTTCAATGATTCGGTAGTCGTTGGTTGTGGCGTTGAAGGCAAACTGAATGTTGCACTCGCCGACGATGCCGAGGTGCTTGACGCAACGGATGGTGATGTCCTGCAGCATCTTCACCTGTTCCTCTGTGAGTGAGCACGTGGGAGCCACCACAATTGATTCACCCGTGTGGATGCCAAGCGGGTCGAAGTTCTCCATTGAGGCCACCGTGAAGCAACGGTCGTTGGCATCGCGGATGCACTCGAACTCAATTTCCTTCCAGCCTTTCAAAGATTCCTCGACGAGAATCTGCGGCGCAAAAGTAAAGGCACTTTCTGCAAGTTCTATAAAGGTCTTCTCGTCAGGACAGATACCACTGCCAAGACCGCCCAGGGCGTATGCAGAACGAATCATGATGGGGAATCCTATCTCATGGGCAGCCTTCAGGGCATCGTCCATCGACTCTACGGCATGACTGACGGGAACCTTCAGATCTACCTCGCTCAGCTTCTTCACAAAGAGGTCGCGGTCCTCGGTGTTCATAATAGCTTCAACAGACGTTCCAAGCACCTCGACGCCATATTCCTTCAGAACACCTTTCAGGTACAGTTCCGTACCGCAGTTCAAAGCCGTCTGACCGCCGAAGGCCAGCAAAATACCGTCGGGACGTTCCTTCTTGATGATTTCTGTGACGAAATGCGGAGTTACCGGCTGGAAATAAACCTTGTCGGCAATACCTTCCGATGTCTGGATGGTGGCGATGTTAGGGTTTACGAGTACTGAGCTGATGCCTTCTTCGCGTAAGGCCTTCAGTGCCTGTGATCCTGAATAGTCGAATTCTCCTGCCTGTCCTATTTTCAATGCACCTGAACCTAAGACGAGTACTTTCTTGAGTTGCTTTTTCATTGTTGCTTAATTTGATGCTGGTTTAAATCGGCTGCAAAGGTACATATTTTTGTGGAGTTAGAAAAGTAAGAGAAGTTAAAGAAGCTAAAGAAACTAACAGAACATGCTACCGACCTGATAGAACACCGCTGATACAAGCCAGGCCAGTGATGTGGTGTAGCCTGCGGCGAATAATGCCCATCGCCAGGATCCTGTCTCGTTCTTGATAGCGACAATCGTTGCAATGCAGGGGAAGTAGAGCAGGATAAACAAGAGGTAGCAGTAGGCCGTGAGCGGTGTGATGCCTTCGGCTTTCATGATCTGGTTCATCTGTGCATAGCGTGAGTTGTCGTCGCTGAATGTGTCTTCGTCGGCAAACGAGTCATCGCCCGAATAGAGCACGCCGACCGTGGAGGCGACAATCTCCTTGGCTCCTACGCCGGCGATGAGCGAGACATCCAGCTTCCAGTTGAATCCCTGCGGACGGAACACCGGCTCGATGGCTTTGCCGATATGTCCGATGTACGACTGTTCCTGCTGCTGTTCGGGCGAGAGGTCGTCGTGATGGGGGAAATAGCCTAATGCCCACACGATGATGGAAGCAACGAGGATAACGCCACCCATCTTCTTCAGGTATTCCTTTCCTTTCTCCCAAGTGTGGCGGGCTATAGCCTTAGCCGTTGGCCAGCGATAGGGCGGCAGTTCCATGACAAAGGGGGTATCCTCTCCCTTAATAACAAGGGTTGAAAATACCTTACTGACAATAACGGCTACCACAAGTCCGATGGCGTATAGTGACAGCATGACCCACGAGCGGTACTGTACCGAAAAGAACGTTCCCGCTATCATGATGTAGATAGGCAGGCGTGCTGAACACGACATGAAGGGAATAATCAGCATGGTGATGAGTCGTGAGCGGTGGCTCTCTATGGTTCGGGTTCCCATGATGGCGGGTACGTTGCAGCCGAAACCCATGATGAGCGGGATGAACGACTTGCCGTGCAGTCCCATCTTGTGCATCAGCTTGTCCATGATGAAGGCGGCACGAGCCATGTAGCCCGAGTCTTCCATGAGCGAGATGAAGAAGTAAAGGATGAGGATTTGTGGCAGGAAAACGATGACAGCCCCGACACCACCGATGACACCATCGACCAGCATCGAACGCAGGGGACCTTCGGGCAACGCACTACCCACGACATCGCCAAGCCATGCAACGCCGGCATCGATCCAGTCCATCGGATACTGTCCGAGCGAGAAGGTGGTCTGAAACATCACATAGAGCAGCAGGAAGAAGATGGGATAGCCCAGATATTTGTTCGACAACACGTCATCGATGATGTGTGTGGTGCGGTATGTGTCCTTCTTGGTTCCTGTGGTAAACTCCGCTTCACGCAGTGCTCCCTGTATGAAGCCGTACTTGGCATCCATGATAGCGGTCTCCGAGTCGTTTGTCGTCTCTTCCAACACGCGGTCGGAAGCCATGTCGCGAGCTTCAATTACTTCGTCGGCATTGGGCAGCGTATGGATAAATTTCTCAATATCCTTATCGTGTTCGAGAAGTTTGATGGCCAGGTATCGGGTGGAGTAGTGCGAGTGTTGAAGTCCCTTCTCCTCACGCAGATGCTGTTGTATATGCTTGATACCGTGTTCTATCTCATGTCCGTAGTTGATATGGATATGGCGGGCTTGCTTGTTGGCACCTTCATATACCTGAATAACGGTCTTGAAGAGCTCCTTGACGCCGGTGCCTTTCTTGAACGACGTCGGTATCATCGGCGTACCTGTCAGGGTGCTCAGTGTGTCGAGGTTGACGGAGTCACCGCGTCTCTCGAACTCGTCGTACATGTTCAGGGCGCAAACCATGCGCAGGTCCATGTCGAGAAGCTGGGTGGTCAGATACAGGTTGCGCTCCAGGTTCGATGCGTCGATGACGTTGATGACCACGTCAGGCATCTGGTCGGTCAGGTGTTTGCGGACGTACAGTTCTTCCGGACTGTAACATGACAGCGAGTAGGTACCCGGCAGGTCCGTCAGGTTGAACTTATAGCCATAGAACGAAGCATGGGCTTCGGAGGCATCTACCGTCACGCCCGAGTAGTTACCCACGTGGCCGTGCGCACCGCTGGCATAGTTGAAGAGTGAAGTCTTTCCGCAATTGGGGTTACCTACGAGTGCTACATTGATGGTACGATGGCGGTTCAGTGCTTCATGGATGTCCAGGTTGCTGGTTTCTGCTGTCCTTTTCTTCGTTCCCGTGTCGTGCGGGTTCTCGTCCTGTTCCTTGTCGCTGTCGGGCAGATAGACCTCAATCAGGTTGGCCTCTTGCCTGCGCAATGACACTTCGTAGCCCATCACCTTGTATTTTACGGGGTCATGTAGCGGAGCATTCAATAGCACCTCCACTTCCTTTCCCTTGATAAATCCCATTTCAACAATGCGTTTGCGGAATCCGCCATGGCCAAGTACCTTGACGATGACACCACGTTCGCCTGTCTTCAGTTCAGATAGTTTCATTCCACTTGTCACTTATCACTTATTTCAGTCTTTGTATATCCAGGATAAGATCTTGTTGATCCATCGTATGTTGCACCGGAACCAGCGGTATGTACTGACTGGTTTGCCGCCAAAACTCAGAATGAACTCCCGGAAGGAGTTGCGCCTGAAAGGAAGACCGACATCCATAAAGAAGATATGGTTATACTTGTATTCGTAGGAATGCTGGATGGCATGCCATACCGTGAGTACATCAGGATGCAGCCAAAGGTAGCTCTTACGCTTGAAGGCAGAGTACCACATATAGGCATTGCCCTCACTATAGGCACAGCCACAGCAACCGATTACCTTGTCGTGATACTGTGTTATAAAGAGTCGGCCGTTTTGCCCCTCCATGATACAGCGGAAGAATTTTTCGTCAGGAATGTAGCGTTTGGGCTTGAACCAGTTGTGGTGACGCATCAGTCGCATGAAAGACTTGAACTCCTGTTCGTTCTCTACCATTTTTGTTATTACTCCTTTCTCTATGCCGTGGGCTATGCGCTGCTTGATTTTCTCACCGATCCGCTCTTCTGGTGCATGGCTGTGCAGAGAGTTGTGTATGCTCATCCAATGGACGGGGAAGTAGCTGTTTTGGCGGAAACGGCGGTATCCGAACATTTTTGTCGAGAGATGGCTCACTTCTATATACAATACCCATCGCTGTAGCTTATGTGTCAATGCCTGAAGCATCAATGCGAACAGCTCGTCATGCTGCATGTCACAGTTCGCTTCGTACTCACCTTCGCCATAAACCCGGCAGTGTGTATATAAATATGGTGGAAACCAGGATGAGCGATAACGCAATATAGCCAGCATGTGACATTGTACCATTCCTTCGTCACTCAATACAACAACCATGTAAGGACGCATACGGGGAGTCTGTTCGCAAACACGAAACAACTCTTCGCTATGGAAGAAGTTGTGACAGGTCATAACCGGCAACTGGTCACCTTTGCTGTATATATGTACATGCAGTTCGCTCATGATGATGCAAAGGTAAGATTAAGTTGGCAAACTACCAAATATATTCTTGTTTTTCATCATTATTAGGTATATCTTTAGGCATCCCTTATAAGCCTTCTCTTCTGCATCTACTTTTTTATCCAAAAGACAATGGATGATTTCAGACCGATGTATTTCAAGTATCCGGAACGGACGGCTCGCCAGAAGACCGAAGGCTTTTCCCTCAACGGAATCAGATGACCCGTATAAAAGACTTTACTCAGCGTATAGCGCAGAAACTTGTGGATGACGGGAGTCCGACGGAAACGCAACAGCTCGTCTGCAACGGTGAGATAGCAGTTCATGTTGCGTTTGGAATAGCTGATGCCCATCGTTGAGGATTTTCTGATGCGATGTTCGACAAGGCTGCGCTTCAGGCAATAGATGTTGTCACTGTTAAGCGTGAGTATGGTAGTGAAGAGCTCGTCTTCATGGATGATGCCTTCGTAAAAACGTAGTCCAATACGTTCTAAATAGCTTTTCCGGATGAAAAGTAACCATACGACGCAGTTGTGTTTCCTCTTGTCCAGCATCAGGTTGAGCAGAGTCTCGCCGTCGTATCGGGTATGCTCTTCAAGCAAGTGAGTACGCTGATAGTTCCATGCAACGGGTTTGGCACCTTCTTCCATCAGTTTCTCACCGTCGAAGAAGATGAAGTCGGCCTGTGTCTCCTGTATATAGTCATAGCATAAACGGAGCATGTCAGTATCTGCCTTGTCGTCAGAATCCATGAAATAGATATATTCGCCTTGTGCGTATTCCAGCGCATGGTTACGTGCTGCAGACTGTCCCCGGTTTGGCTGGTTATAATACGACACGAAAGGAAATGTCTCCTGATAACGTTTCAGAATTGCCTCGCTGTTGTCTGTGGAACCGTCATTGACGGCTATCACTTCAATGTCGTCAAGAGTTTGGGACGTCAGGGAAGTGAGTGCTTCGTCAAGATAAGACCCGACATTATAGACTGGTAGGATAACACTGACTTTCATCTTTTATTCTTTGGATTCTAATGCTTTGAAGAAATCACGTGCATAGCGTTCTTTTCCGTAGCCGGCGGCGTTACGCAGTGAAGCGGCAGCCATTTCTGCACGGCGTTGTGGTGAGTGATATAATTGGCGGATAGCATCGGCCAGATTCTCTTCGTAATGAGAGTCTGTCGGAATGATGATGGCACATTTGTCATTGACAATCTCAGGTATTCCACCCTGATTGCTGACGATAGTGGGAAGTCCCATCGCTTGAGCCTCAACAACCGTCAACCCAAATGGTTCTGCCCAGACGGAGGGTATGACAGCCATATCAGCCAATTCAAGATAGTCAGGCACTTGATCATATGGTACGAAACCCGTGAATACTAGCTGTTCTTTGATGGGCAGTGCTTTCTCTTTGAGTGTTTGAACAAAGCTATCTTCATTCGTAGCATTGGCGAAGAAGGTGCTGCCCATAATCATGAGTTTAATTTGTGGCAGGTCTTTCAAGAGCAACATGGCATCAATAAGCTGTGCGATGCCTTTCTCTTTGTTGAGTCTTCCGCTGTAAGCTAAGACGAAATCCTTTTCCGAAAAACCAAATTCTTTTCTTTTCAGTCTTGTAGAATTGCTTTTTGTGAAGTGTTGCAGATAGATGCCATTATAAACCGTAACCACTTTTGCATCTGTGTCAGATGGAATAGTGTTTGGAATAGTTTCAACTCTTTGTTTGATATAATCGGAAACTGTCACAACCCTTTTTAAACTATTGTATATGTATTGTGCGTAGGGAGTCTCGCTGTTTAGCAAGTCATTGTGCAGATGGAGTACGATGTTTTTGCCTAAAGTTCCACCTCGACGTGATAATTTGTAGGTGTAGCCAGGACGGTTTTCAAGAATAATACAGTCATATTGCTCTTTCTTGATTTGGCGACAAGCCTCTTCAAAGAAGAATTCAATGAAATAATTGTAGTATTCATTGGAATGGCTGAACTTGTACAATCTCCTCTTCATTTTTGCAAACACAGTAGAAGTGTTGATATACTGATAGTGATTCACCTCTGACTTAAGTGCCAGATGCTTCTCTACGTCAGGATGCCATACACTATACACTGTAATGTCATGTAGCCTGTGTAGGTTATTATACTCCAGATAGAAGTCTATAAGATTCTCCACGGCTCCTCCTTGTACAGCAGGAACCGGTAGTATGCCAGAAGTCAAGATTGCTATCTTCATGCGTTATTTATCCTTCAATGAAAACCTGACAATTTGCAAATTTAATGTTTTTATTCGTAATACGACAGATTCATCTAAACGTTTTGAGAATCTTTAACGGTCTTACTTTGTACCAAAGTTAGTAGGTTTGCTGAACAAGTTGAGCAAAAAAACTACTCTGTGTGGCTTAAGTCTGCTAAATGATTGGCAATGATTGAGTCAAGCACGTCATAACCTTTTGCATTCAAGTGCATGCCGTCATATTGATATAGTTGTTCTTGATCATCAACATAATTGTTGTTCCATGATTTATAACGGATAACACTTACTTTGTTTTTGTAGTCTTTCTCTTGAATTAGTTCATTAAGTGAGTTACGGAATAGCTGTTTGCAGTCTATAGGTGTTCCTGTGATAAACATAGATATGTGACGTAGCATTTTTCTGGAAGGCGTTTGATTTTCAAATGCTTTTTGTATATCGTAATCAGGGATTTCAAGAATGATGGGGTGGATGTGGTTGGCAATCAAAAATTGGATGATACCATCCATGCTTGTTTTATAATAAGAAGGACTCATTTTCTTATAGGTGTCATTAATGCCCGCAGATATGAAACAGTATTTATATGTTCTCTTTTGAAGAAAATGTTTGAATTCCGAATTGTCGAAAAGATATTCATAAATCTCTTTGCTTGTTAATCCACAAATGCCCAAAGTATGTACTCTTACGGGCAGATGGAGTGTATCATCTATTAACTGCTCAATTCTACAATGATGATTATTGTGCATAAAAGCCCAGCTATCCCCAATATATGCTATATGAAGTGTATCATCTAGTTTAGGTGATAATTGGTATGGTTGTCTTAACCGGGGTGGAGCATAATAATGGTACCCGAATAGAGCAAATATGATACAAGTGCCAATGATTAAGGCATAAAGATAAAATCGAAACCTTTTCATCGATTTCCGGATAATACATTTTTGACGTTGGGAAGGAACTTGTTGAGAAACAGATAGAAGCTTATGCTTAAGAGGGTTGCTACAATCACACATGCAAAATACAATAGGATATGGATGACACTTGGTGCATCTGAATAGTAGGAAACACAAAGTTTTCTAAGAACAACAACGATAGGATAATGTACGCAGAATACTATGAATGCGGCTTTTGGTAGCATCTGATTTGTAATATGACGTTGTATGCAGTATTCTGCCAACAAAAGAAATGCAGGAATATTCAGAATCAGTGAGAGCCGATGAATCTGCAGATTGACAGGTGTTACGTATATAGTGTGACTGACAACATCCGATACGGAGAAAATGATAAAGAGAAATATAACAAGTCTCTTCCTTTCATGGATTTTTTGTAAAGGGTTGATGCCAAAAATGAAAAAATATGCACCAAGACTGAAAAACAAAATAGTTTGCTGAATAAAGGCATTGTGATATGTCATCAACCACCAAGCGGTCGCGATGAGAAGGAATGCTTCTCTAGTGTATCTCACAATATAAAAAAATAAAGGTGATAAAATCGATACAATCAATAAGTTTCGAATGTACCATAGAGGACAAAGTAGAGGAACGAAATTTCCATTGTCAAATGATGTTCCTCTGTCCCAGAAAAGACGGAGGTAGTCTATAAACGTGTAGGCAGCCATACTCTTGCCATTAATATCCTGCGGATGTCCAAGGGCAAGCAATATCAAATAAAATGCTAAAAGTAGTGAATTCCATAAAATATAAGGTATTAATAAGGTGTTAACACGTGTGCTGATTTTCTGTTGATAGCTCTTTTTACTTAAAAAGAACAAATAGCCGGAAATAAAGAAGAAGCCTGGAACTCCTGTTTCTCCCAGCCACAGTGCGAATGGATATACAATTTTGAAATAGGTCTCATGGTTGCCAGACAGATTCACTGTGGAATAACAGTGAAGCATGATAATAAGGAAAATAAGTGGAAACCGGAGCCATGTAATGGCTTCGGATAATTGATGGTCGAGCGGTTTGCTATTACAATTTTCGGACACTACTTTAGGATGTTAGAATGGCATTGTTAGAACCGGGAGAATGTTAGTTTGTTCATAATACGGAAAAGTGTTGGTTTGCGTGCCACGAAATATTTCATGCCACGAGTACATACGAAAAGGGTTATGAAATATAAGCCCATCAAAGGCACATATGTCAGGGCTCCAGAGATAATTAGCGTGAGGAATGAGTCAGCATAGACATCAATGATTTGTTGCTTAATGAGAATAGCGAAGCCAGTATAGATGGCGAAGAATAAATAGAAGGGGGCCATGCCGCGCCAATATTCCCATACACTCTTATGGAATCCTTGTGAGAAGAGGAAGTAGGGCTTCCAAAATACATTGATAATAAGTAGGCTACTGATTTTTCCTATCAAAATTCCTGCAATACCAAGGAATGGGCCAAGGATGAGAGTCACAGAAATGGTAATGGCAAACGAAGTCCATGTTGCCCACACATCCTGATAGAGCCCGGCACCATTGATGAAAATGAGCACTGCAGCATCTTGCAGATAGAAGAAAAGATGCAGGATGAGCAAATAGACAATGACCATGCTGAGCTGATAATCGGCTCCAAGCCAACATGTAATAAATCCCTGAATGCCGATGAGCAGGGAAAAAATGATACCACCCATGATAAAGAATCGTACGGCAACAAGTTCCCAAAACACCTTCATTGTATTCTTTTCATTTCCCTCTGCTAACAGATTTCCAACACCAGCTCGAAGACCGTCGGAAAGAATGTTGACGAGGAAAATCATCTTATAGATCAACATCATATAGTTGCCGTAGAAGGCTACCTGTGTTACGGAAACAAACCAGCCGATAAAAAGTGCATCGCAGCGGTTCAGTACGAAGTCATTGATACGCTGTACAAATATCTGGCGTGTCTTTTTTAGTACTTCGGGGTATTGCTTTAGATTCTTGCGTCCAGCTTTCAAGTCGATTTTCAACCATGGATATTCCCTGTTGATTCGTCTATTAAACAGGATACAACCAATAACGGTATATACTAGGCCTACCACAACCCAAAGATAAAGGTTACGAAAGTAGTATGCCAATACAATCTGAGTAATACTCTGAAGCAGACCAATGGTTTGGAAATAACTATGAACAACATATTGCTTCTGGTTGGCTGACACCAACAACTGCCGATAATTGAAGATGTAGCCTGTCATGGAAGTAGCCAAAAAAGAATAGAATGCAAAATAAACCAGTGGCAAACCCGAAGAAATATTACTGAACCACCAAGGAAAGAACAAGCTTACCACTACACCTATACCACCGATGACAAAACCGATACAACGATAGAGATATGCAAGCATCGATACTATCTCGTTGATTTTCTCGTGATTATCTTCCTGTAAAGGTTTGTATAGGAAGAATACAATGCTCATGCCTATGCCTAATTCTGCAACACTGAGGAAACTCATGATGTTGCTTAGCATGTCGGTGAGACCAATGAACTCGGCACCTAAACACTCAAGGAATATCCTACGTGAGAAGAAAGCCAAAAAGAGGGAGAGAATGTAGAACAACATTCCCACCTTGATGTTCATCAAACTTCTATGTACTCGTTCACCCACCGCCTTATTCTTTAATCAGTAATCAGTATCCATCTCCTACTTATCATGTGTAGTATGCAGGAAATCCTTGTTCTTGCGATCGAGTTTCGTAACATTGCTCAGCATGCGCCATACCAGACGCGGCAGATAGGTCAATCGGCTGAATACTGCACGGCTGCGAAGCCGTGAAGGCATCGCCACGAACAATGACAGACAGAGAATGGCGAACAGCAGCCACCATTTGAAGCACCATACCGAGACACAGGCCGTAAGCAGCAGTGCCATAGCCAGCGTACATACCAGAAGGACGGAACGGGGAATGAGTGCCTGCTGAATGGTCTTGTCAATGTAGTTGATGTTGCCCGTTATTACTGCCTTGGGGATGTATGGCAGCATCAGCAGCAGCGTTTGTACCTGACCGTTCATCCAACGCAGTCGCTGGCGCTCGAAGTTGTCGCTATTGCTGACTTTTTCATCGAATACAGGAATGTCGTTCTCGAACTTGACAAACACCTTTTCTTTCATCAGCAGGGCTTCCAATTCACGGTCTTCAACAGCAGAATTGAGCTGTCCGACATGTTGGCTGAACCACTGATAGTCGAAGCACATACCGGAACCGATGAGTGCAGAAGACATACCGACGGTGTTGTGGGCACGGCGGAATAGTGAGTTGTTGATCTCTTCGCTGACACCGTCAAGCACGGCGATGTCGTTATTGGAGTTCTTGGCACAACGGTGGCACTGGATAGCCTTGTAGCCTTGGGCACACGATACATTCAGCTGGGTCAGGAAGTCAGGTCTGACAACATTATCGGCATCGAGGATGACTACACGACATTGCTCTGGATGCTGTAGGAACGAACTGTTCTCAAGTTGACTCATCGCATACTGCAGGGCCTTGGCCTTGGAACTCTTTTCGAAAGCAGGAGTCAGCAAGGTTATCGGCAACTCGGACAATTGTCGGTTGGTGTCGTCTGTCATGTGGTCGGAAATGACCATTACAAGAAAGTGATCGGAAGGATATTCCTGCTTGAGGAACTGCTCAACGGAATTAATGATGACATTGTCTTCGTGATAGGCAGGGAAGAGTACCAGATAGTTCAGAAGCTCTGGCATGGAAGCTTGTGGCTTTTTCTTGCCTTTGAACAGAGACAGAAACGAGAACAGAAAAACATACATAACCGATGCCGCCATGATAACCCATAGCAGTATGTCGATGATATGTAGGATGTCCCAGATCATCCTTTCTTGTTTTTGTTGACGAAGTTTTTGTCGCTTTTGACGACTTTTGCAGTGCCGAACAAAGAACCCAGCATGATGAAGGGAGCTTTGGTAAACGACTTGTTCCAGTTCTTATCAACGAGGTAGTCGGGAGTAGCCAAAGCAAAGATGAACATGACAAAGGCAAATAGCAGCCACCATTTGACGGCAAGCGTAAAATAGATAAGTGGCATGATGACGCTCATGATCGCAATAATTCCCATCATGATAGTACGGGGCATCAGCAGCCACTGAAGCAGTTTGTCAATCCATGCGTAATAGCGGTTGAGTATGGCCATAGGCAGGAAGCGGATGTTCTTGAGCATGGCGTGGAACTGCGTGGAAGCCCAGCGTGAACGCTGTTCGTTGAATTCCTTGGTTTGGCGGGTTTTCTCGTCATAGACGAGGATGTCGTCGAAATAGTCAACGAAGATCTGTTGACGCATAAGGAGTGCTTCCAGCTCCTTGTCGAAGGCTGTGGAATTGATCTTTCCGATATTGTCCTTAAACCAGTTGAAGTCGAAGGCGTTTCCTGATCCGGATAATGCAGCAGACAGGCCTAACGTGATGTGTCCACGACGGAAAATAGTGTTGTTAATCTCCTCGAATACGGCATCCATGTGGGCAATCTCTGTATCACGGTTTTTAGACAATCTATGTGCCTGAATAGCTTTTGTGCCGGATACTTCGTAGGCATCGTTCATCTCTTGCAGGAACTCCTGGTCAACGATGGTACCGGCATCGAGAACCACAACGACATCATAGATCTTGAACTGTGGCAGGTTGTTGATGGCAAACTGCAGGGAACGAGCCTTCGTGCTGTTGTCGAAGTTAGGGGTCAGTAGCGTGATGGGATATTGGGCCAGGCGGAAGTTAGTCATCTCGTCCTCATGGTCAGAGATGACGGTGACATCGAAAAGACGCTGTGGGTAGGACTGTCCAAGAATAGCCATAACAGTGTCTGTAACCACCTTGTCTCCCTTGTAGGAGGGGATAAGTACGATAAAGCGGTTTTGGTGGCGTGCTTTGGGAATACTGGGATGACTGCTAAACATTCCAGAAATAGTAAAGACTGTTATATAAAGGACTGTCAGGGCCACAATGCCGAACATAATCCAGTCGATGATATATATGATCTGCCAGAAATCCATATTGCTACATTTTTATAAAATGACAAATTCCTTTGACGACAGCCTTTGCCAGGTCTGTCTTTCCCTTGAGCATATATTTGATAAGGTCTCTGCTTCCGACAAGAATGATAAGATAAAGATATGTAACCAGCTTTTCGGGTGCTTTGATGTTACGTTGGACAAAGAGCAGACGGTTACGTGTGATGTAATAGGTGCGCAACGGACTGTTCTGACCTGTTGTCTGACTCTCCTTGTGATAGATGGTGCAAGACGGCTCATACCAGATTTCGAAACCTGCACGACGTATCATCATCGACCAGTCGAGTTCCTCGTAATAGAGAAAATAACACTCTGGCATCATACCTACTTTGTCGATAACCTCACGTTTGGCCATCATGGCCGCACCATGGGCATAGGGAGTAGAGTGGGGCTGTTGGTATTGTCCTTTGTCCTCTTCGCCAAAGCCTATGGAACGATTGCGAAGGGTGATGGTCGTCAGTGGTGTATAGCCGGCAAACTGTATAGGGAAATTGTCCCAGGCAAAGCGTATCTTCGGACACACCATTCCAATCTTTCCTGAAACTTCCAGACGGTCAATCAATGGCTGAAAGGCGGTGTCAAACGTTTCTCTTTTCGCTTTCCCTCCTTCACTTCCAATCAGTGTATCGTTGTTGATGAAATACAGGTATTTGCCCCTTGAAGCCTTGATGCCTAAGTTGTTACCACCGGCAAACCCTAGATTCTCCTTGCTTCTGACAACCTTGACTTGAGGATAACGTTCCTGTATGACAGATGCCTCGTCTTCGCGGGAAGCATTATCGACCACTATCACTTCCAGTGCCTTATCATCTAATGGAATTGTCTCAATCAATGCGCAGGTATCTTTCAGTCCATTATAGTTGATAGTTATAATGGAAACATCAGGTGTGGCCTTATCGTCAATAGTACAATTCACTGCTGCATTGATATTAACTTTTTCTTTTCAAGCTTTTGCGCTCGTTTCTCTTCCATGCGTTTTACGCGTTTCTCTTCATATTCTATCCATGCAGGTTCCAGGTCCGGCAGGACATAAACGACAGCAAGAGTACCAAAGAAAATGAGACCATTGGGATACTGGTATAGTACCTGGTTACCATAGCCGCCAAGTTGTATGGCGGCAAAGGCTCCACATATTCCCGCTCCTATACCTATCAAAGCTTTGTTCTTGATCTTGAAGAACACGACTCGACATGCTCCCAAGAACATGATTGCCATTGAAATCAGGAATATGGTAATTCCAAACCGTCCGGTACGGATCCAGATGAATACATATTCTGAGTCAGGTGGGAGAGTCGATAGCTTGCGGAATTTGTTGTTTGCCGGTACTTCGTCCATACCCGTACCAATGCCGATACCCCATGGCGCGTCTGCAAGGTATTTTGCCATGACCGCCTGGTTTAGGTCACGCACGCTTGAAGAAGCGTCATCCTTGTTGAAGGCAGAACGCATACGGCGTATCTGCTGGTTACCGTTTCCGATATTGGTAAAAACAAGGATAAAACCAAAGAATCCAAATAATATGGCAGAAGTAATAGCCAACTTAAAGGACTTGGAAAGTACGATAAACACCATGAGTCCTATGGCCAGACAGAAAATTGCAGTTCGCGTTCCGGACAGGAACATACCCCAGATAACAGCTAAACTGGTCAGGATAAAGAAGATCTTGTCTTTCTTGAACTTAGTGGTGATACCGACAACAAGGAAAGTAACAGCAGCAGCGGCGGCATTACAGCCATAGTTGGCAGCATCGGAGAAGGTTGAGAAATAACGGATAAGTGTTCCACCATTCAGGATATGCGTTCTACCTGCCAATTGCAGCCATACACTTTCTACCGTTGTAAAGCCGATATATTTCTGTTTGAAAGTCCAGATGACTGATATCAGGGAGAGTATCGCCCACAGCTTTAGTAATTTGTTCAGCGCATCAGGGGAGTCGATATAGACAGTGAATATCAGCATGATATACAGTAACTGGAAACAAAGCAGTCTGAATCCACTAAACCAAGCTGTCACGTTGATTCCCAATCCACAGGTGTCATTGAAGACTTCAATCAGTCCGAATCCGCACCATAGCAGAATGGCATAGAGCATGAAGTTCAAGGCCCTGCTGAACTTGGGATCGCTTCCCACATCCACGATGGCCATGAATAGGAGTACTAACTCAAATGCCTCGTTATATAAAGACATCGGTACGGACGCGGGCAGGTAATGGTATCGCCCAAAGAATTGTAAGAAATAGTTGAAGACGAATAACGCCCAGAATATCATTATCTTGTATCGGAACGAGAGGATAACGACCAAGGCAAGAACCGGTATCATGCATACCACCGCATAGGCTGGAAAGCCGGCAGTGACAAACTCATAGATAGCCAGCAAAAACAGGAGAAAGAGTATTAATACTCTTCCTCCGTTGCTTTTGATAGTTCCCAAATATCCCGGTACAACGGTATTATTC
>CAJOQT010000035.1 GCA_905236875.1 uncultured Prevotella sp.
AGAACTCCACGCATCAGACGATACCTTCTCTCACAGCGGCACGCTGACACTCAGCTGGACCAATGCAGGCGACTTCGTCTATAGCAGTGGCTATGCGAACCCGCAGGACAGCACACTGCGCAGCATCACCTTTACCAAGCCGTTCCTTCTGGACGGTACGCAGACAGTAGCCACCGACAGAAATATCCGCGGCAGGAAGATTGTACCACAAAGTAACAACAATTAAACCATGATACAAATGAAACATAAGATATTGCTGGTAGCGGCTTTGCTGTGCATGACCGCACAAGGGGCTTGGGCAGACAAGTGGAACGGCTCGACGACAAGTTGCCCGGCATACGATCCAAACAACAAGCGTGTCGTCATCAGGTCAGCTGCCGAACTGGCCTACATCCGCGACCATTGGAGTGACAAATCAGATTATGATGAGTTAAAATATACGGAATTGTATTTTTTTGAAGGCAATGACAATAAGTGTTTTTATGAATGGGACTACATTCTGGAGGATGACCTCGACATGAGCGCAGCGAACTGGAAACCTATGGGTAGCACAAGCTATAAGGGCACATTCAACGGCAACGGCCACACCATCCGCTTCAAGATTGACGACTCAAGTATCAGCAGCAACTTCCAGACACTCTTCGAAACGATTGAAGGCACGGTAAAGAACCTCCATGTGGGTGTAAAGATAAAGGTGGGCAATGCGCGAAATGTGGCCGGCATCTGCGGTGAGAACAACGGCACCATAGAGAACTGCTGGGTGAGCGGCCACATCGAAAGCAATCACTACAGCGCGAAAGATGCCGAATTAGGCGGCATTGCCGGCCTGAATAACAACAGCGGCACCATCAAGTACTGCTGTGTGACGGCCGATGTAAAGAACACCAATGGAAATTTCGGCGTAGGCGGCATTGCCGGCAGCAACGAAGGAACCATCCAGCACGTCACCTTCTACGGCAACGTGTCGGTGGACCACTCGCAGGACAACAAGTGGGTGGGCGACCAGGACGGAACGCTGGAGAATAATTACGACTCGTTCAACCAGAGCGAATACGATGCTGCCAGCGGCAACGACATGTATCGCAGAGGCATCAAGTACCCCTACTCGGTGAGCTGGCCGAAGCAAGGCGCAGGCACGGAGTCTAACCCCTACATTATCAGCAACGCGGAGGAATGGAACAAGTTTGCCTATAACGTCTTTGACGGCAACTGTTACAGGGGTAAGTTCGTGAAACTGACTGCCGATATCAGTGTTACCGCCATGGTGGGCTCAAGCGAGATCAACTCATTCCAAGGCACCTTCCTCGGTAGCGGCAAGAAATTGACTTTCACGAGGGGTTCAGTTGCCGAGCCTTTTATGGAGTACTACTGCGCCCCCTTCCGCTATGTCAAGGATGCCACCATCCGCGGCCTCAGGGTGTCGGGCGACATCTATATGCAAAAGATGTATGCCGGCGGGCTTGTCAGCAGTTGCTATGGCACAACAAACATCACCAACTGCCACGTCACCACCGTCATCCATAGCAGTACATTCAGTGACTTAGGTGTGGTGCGTGAAGGATCGCATGGTGGCTTCGTGGCGCGTACTGCCGGCAGGCTGACCATTACAGATTGCATCTATGACGGTAAACTGTTCACCACCAACCACAACTATTACTGCGGCGGATACGTAGGCGATGGCAACGGGCAGACCATCAGTATAACCAACTCGTTCTATGCCCCCGACCCCAGGATCACGGCGGCATCAGACGAGTCGGCCATTAGAAGCGAAGCTACCTTCGTGCGCGGCGGCTCCACGACCATCACGGACTGCTACTACACCCAGAGGATGGGCGCTGCACAGGGAACGCAGGTCTATACCGACACTGCCGACAACGAAATCTATAAGACCGTGAAGGACTTTGAGGGCAGGAAGTACTACATGCCCTGTACAATCGTCGGTGTGGAAAAGAATTATAACTACACAGGCCAGGCCATCTCCATCGTGCCAACCGTCACTGCCACCGACGGCACGGTGCTCAAGGAGGGGACTGACTACACCTGCACCATCAACCCTGCCACCGTGCGCGAGAAGGGCGAGTACACCCTGACCATTTCCGCCAATGGCAACAGTCACGTCGGAATGAAGACTTATCGCATCATCGTGGCTGACGGTACTTCGGTAACCAGCGAGACGACCAGTCTGACGACAGGTGAATATGTAGTGAATAACAATCAGAATGTCAACGAGTAACTACTCAGTCATGTACCCATGACTTCTTATGGGGTACTAAGCATACCTCCTAAGAAGTGATAGTTTCGATAAAGTTACTGTCAGGATTGTCCTCAATCATCAGTTGGTAGAGCGTTCCAAACTTTGATCCGCCATTTCTCTTTGCCGTTTCGAGTATTGAATGAAAACATGCATACTGGTCAGCGCCTGCCTGTGTCCTGAATCCTCCTGAGACCTTGGTCTTCACCTTCAGGATTCTGATTGCCCCCTCGCTGCTGTTGTTATGATGCGGTACGCCCTCGTGGTCGAGGAAGGTAAAGAGGTAGTCCTTGCACAGGATTATTCCGTTCTGCAGGGTCTGGAACTCCTTCCCGTAGTGGCTTACGTCCTCGTCAAGCAGCCTGTCCATCCTTTTCTCGAAGGACTTCCTGACCTCCGTCCCGGGCACCCCGCACTTGCTTTCATTCCATGTGTGTATGGCATCGCGCAGCAGTTCCTGCACACTGCCAGCCCACTGCTGCTGCTTGTTGATGTCGCAGAGGTACTGCAGGTTCCTCAGCAGGTGGGCAAGGCAGACCTGATGGCCGCTGACCTCCAGCGTGAAGTAGGTGCTGTGACGGTCCGTATAGAGTATGAGTCTCTTCAAGTACGGCAGTATGCCGTGCTGCTCTAGCGCCTTGATGCCGCGCGAGCGGTCGGCAAACACATAGCAGTACTTCTCGCACTGAAGACACCAGAACCAGCACAGCAGCTTGTTGATGTACACGCCCGTCTCGTCCATGCCTGCCGCCCCTTCCCTGCCGATGTACTCCAGCAGGGCCGTATATACGGGCAATGCCTTCTTGGCATTCCTCTCCAGTATGTTCTTCACCGTGCCCTCGGAGAACGACTTCACGCAGAACACGTCGCGCATGGTCTCGGCAATCCTGTCGAACGTCACGGACTGGACGACGGAAAGGTATATCACCAGGGCCTGCAGCTTCGGGCCGTAGGAGGTCTTCTTGCTGCTGCCGCTGGGCAGTTTTGCGTGGGCCTTCCTGTGGCAGTGCGGGCATACGGCTGTATAGCGCCTGTGTTCCGTCACCTCCGGCTCGGCCAGGATGCCGGCGATGTCTGTCACCTGCGTCGTCATCGTGCATACCTGCTCGGCATCCCCGGGGATGGCGGCTCCACAGTGGGGGCATACCTTCACGCGGTGGTCCTCCTTCTTCGCAGGATTGTCCGTCCTGGCCAGCTCATGGCCGGCGTGTCCTTTCTGGCCGCCACATGGCCTGCCGGAAGGCTCGCGCAGCGAACGGGTGCGCAGGGCTGCCTGACCCGCTATCGACTGCTGCGTGGGAGGAACGCTGGAGTTGGTGCTGTCCTTCTCCACCTTACTGCCACCGAGTTCCTCTATCTCAGCCTTGAGCCGTGCCACCTCTGCCTTGAGGCTTTTGTTCTCCACTACAAGATGGGTGTTGTTGCGGTTCAGACGGGAAACGTCACTCTTGCAGCTGACCAGCTCATTTTTCACGCTGGCCAGCTCCTCACGCAATGCCCTTATTGCCTCTAACGCATCGGTTACAGTAGCTCCCTTGCCCAAACTCATGCCGCAAAGGTACTACTTCGTCGGCATTCCTGCAAATCCTTAAACGTAGTTTAACACCTTGGTATTCAACGGATTGGGCATAACGAAGACGGTGCTGCCGTAGGCTGTACCCCCCTATGTCTTGTCTTCTTAGAACAGGCTGTGCCCAAACAAACGATCTATACAACACATTGGCAATCAGACTGTTGGGTGCTTTTTAGGCCATTTTCGCATCTCTTAAGCATGTTCCTTATCCAGTACTCATTAGGGTTTATTAACGGCAATGACTATCATTCCAACAGCTGACTACTGAGGCTGTGATAATGACTGAGTAGTTACTATCATTCCAACAGCTGACTACTGAGGCTGTGATAATGACTGAGTAGTTACGTCAACGAGCGCATCACCATCAGCGGCTACGTCGTGCTGCATCTTTGCGAAGGCGTCACCTACACCGCTAAGAAGGGCATCGAACTGAGCGAAGGCAACAGCCTGATCATCGACGGATTTGGCACGCTGACCATCGACGGCTGCGACAGCGGCAAGTCGGGCATCGGTGCAGCGAACGTCGGTACACTCACCATTAATGGCGTCACTGTCAACGTCACAGGCGGCGACTATGCAGCCGCCCTGGGTGGCGACAAGAATAATGCCAAGGGCGGCACCATCACCATCAATGGTGGCGTGGTCAATGCCAAGGGTGGCAAGCAGGCCGCAGGCATAGGCGGCGGTGCCGACGACCAGCCCGGACATTATGGCGTATGTGGCGACATCACCATCAATGGCGGTCAGGTGACAGCCCAGGGCGGATATCGGGCTGAAAAATTTTGGCGTTATGGCAATCTGGCAGGCATTGGTCCCGGCGCAGAAAAGCCTAACCCCGAAGGCGACTATTACGACAGCGGCACGCTGAAGCTCGGCTGGACCAATGACACCGACTTCATCGATTGCAGCGGATTCGCAAATCCACAGGGCAGTACTTTAACCAGCATCACTTTTGCCAACGGCAAGGAATTCCTGCTTGAAGGCACTGAGACAGTAGCCACCATCGAGAACTGCCGCGGCAGAAAGATAGTGCCACCCGAAGTCCCCTATACCATCAGCAACACAGCCGAATGGAACGACTTTGCCAATGCCGTCGCGGGCGGCAACAGCTTCAAGGGCAAGCTCGTGAAGCTGACAGCTGACATCAGCGTGACGCAGCAGTGCGGCACCGTGGAGGGCAGTGTGCAAAAGAATGCCTTCAGCGGCACCTTCGACGGCGGCGGCCACACCATCACTGCTACCATTACCGACAACAGCAACCAGGGCACCGCCCTATTCAGCTACATCAACGGCGCCACCATCAAGAACCTGAAGGTGGCGGGCAACATCAACTCTAACCAGCGGCATGCCGCAGCTATCGTGGGCTTCTCGAAAGGCACGGGCAACAGCATTGTGAACTGCGCGGCGACGGCCAACGTCAATGGCAACGAGTACATCGGTGGCATACTGGGGCACGCCATTGACAGCGACATCAGCATCAGCGGCTGTACGTTCAGTGGATTGATGACGGGTGGCAGCAATTACACAGGTGTATTTATCGGCTGGGGCGACAGCGGCACCAGAAAAGTCACCGACTGCCTCTACATCATGCAGGACGGCCAGAACACCACTAATCTCAACCTCGTGAAGGACAGCGGCAACCTGACCATCACCAACAGCTACAAGACCACCACTGCAGAAAACAACAATACGCAGCCAAAGAATGTACGGAGGCGCAGCCTCACCCCTAACCCCTCTCCAAGAGGCGAGGGGAACCTTGACGGCGAGACTGACGACGAGATTGACGACTCAATCTATGACGCTATCTGGGCCAACGAATATGACACCATGCCGGACTACTTCGGCGAGTTCCTGTTAGATTACGGCTTCCTGAAGGTCTATGAAGGCGGTCTGGAGTACGACGGCAAATACTACGTCGCCAACATCCTCCTGGCTGACGATGCCGACAACTATGCGCTCATCAACTTGACTGCCGAATACATCGTTGACGTGACCCTCACAGGCCGTACATTCTACAAGGACGGTACTTGGCAGACCATCTGCCTGCCCTTCGATGTCAATGACTTCAACGGCACACCGCTCGAAGGTGCTTTGGTGAAGGAACTGGACAACGCCGGCGAGGGATGCAAGACAGGCTTCGATGTCGCTACCGGCACGCTGACCCTCGACTTCGTAGGTGCCGACAGGATAGAAGCCGGCAAGCCCTACGTCGTGAAGTGGGAGAGCGGCGAGAACATTGTAGATCCCGTCTTCAGGGGAGTTACCATCAGCGATGAAGATCCCATCGAACAAAGAACGATGAGTGAGGACGAAAGAGTACATTTCGTCGGCATCTATTGCCCCGTCATGCTGGAAGGGGGTAACGACGCCAATCTCTGTCTTGGCTCAGACGGCCTGCTCCACTGTCCGGAGACGGACGACTTCTGTCTCAACTCCTTCCACGCTGGCTTCCTCGTGGATCTTGACGGAACGCCTCTCTCCAGTATTGTCATCAACCTCGGCGAGGCTATGGGCATCCGTTCAATTGATAATGGACAATTGATAATGGATAATTCGTGGTACTCGCTCGACGGCCGCAAGCTGCCTGGCAAGCCGACCGCGAAGGGAATCTACGTGAATGGACAACGCAAGGTCGTGATTAAGTGAGAGAAGAACCGAGCTTGCTCGAGTTTTTCCGAACGTGAGCGAGCTCGAGCTTTAGCTCAAGGTCGTGATTAAGTGAGAATAAAGCGATTTATTTGCATGCCTCACAGATTTTTCGTACCTTTGCAATTGAAATAGAATGAAATGCTACCGACTATGAATAAGCTACTGTTACTGCTTTTATGGCTGCTGCTGCCGTCAGCAGCGTTTTGCCAGAATGACCTCTCTTGCTACGACGAGGTCAAAACCGTGTTGGATGAATATGCCATCGTCAGGAAAGGAACAGGGTACCGTCTGGTTACAACAGAGGGTAAAGTCGTCATTGAGACAGCATACGACGACATGGAAATCGTCAGACTCCAGGACGGAAACTACCTCGTGCCTGTGAAGAAGGACGACCAGTGGGGAATTCTCGACAACAACGGGAAGCCCCTGACAGACATGGTGTTCGACATTATCAGCATCAACTCCTGGGGTACTCCGCGAGTAACAATCGGAGGAAACAGCTACGAGCTGCGCTCTACATTCAGGAACAACCTCGCCATTGTACGCGAAGTGGAGCTTTATGGACTGATGGACAACAACGGCCTGCTGCGTACCCCATGTAAGTACAGCTATATTGAACCGTTTGAAGAGGGTGCCACAACGACCTTTGCCGAATTCATCAGCCAAGTCATGGTCGGCATCGACCTACAGACCGGGGAGGAAATAAGGTAACTTCGCTCCGCTTTCTTTGGAGTTCGGGAGTCAATCAAAAAAAAAACGCCGCAGAATCACTCTGCGACGCCTTATCTATAAACCATGAATCAGAAAGTTCTTTGTTGGTTCACTTGAGTGTGAACTTTGCCTTGCACTTGATGGCATCGGAAGCGGTGCCTACAAGGGCCTCGAAGTCGCCGGCTTCAGCAATCCACTGCTCCGTAATCTCGTC
Organism: uncultured Prevotella sp.; assembly: GCA_905236875.1. Classification (GTDB taxonomy): domain Bacteria; phylum Bacteroidota; class Bacteroidia; order Bacteroidales; family Bacteroidaceae; genus Prevotella. The sequence goes on from CAJOQT010000035.1 coordinate 7,399, forward strand.
GTAGAAACTCAACGAACGGAAATCGATGGTGAAGGTGACGGTCTTCGTCTCGCCTGGCTGTAGCCAGACCTTCTGGAAACCCTTCAGCTCCTTGACGGGCCGTTCGACCGACGACTTCAGGTCGCGGATGTACAGCTGTACCGTCTCGGCTCCTGCCACGCTGCCTGTATTGGTGACATCGACGCTGGCGGTGAGGGCGGTCCCCTCTGAGCTTGAAGTGGTGCCGAGCATCAGCACGGGCTGGCTAAGGGTGAGCTTACCCAGGCTGAAGGTGGTGTAGCTCAGGCCGTGACCGAAGGCGAAAAGCGGTTTGATCTTCTGCTTGTCGGCCCAGCGATAGCCCACGAAGATTCCTTCCTTGTATTCCTCGTCGATAATAGCCTCCCCCTGGCCCCCTCCGAAAGAGGGGGAACTGGCACGCCATGTTCCCGGAAAGGCATTCAGGGCGTGGGCACCCACGTCGTTGAGCCTGGCGTACCACGTAAACGGCAGCTTGCCGCTGGGATTGACTTTTCCCGTCAGCACGTCGGCCAGTGCATTGCCGGCCTCAGAGCCGATGAACCAGCCCTGTACGACGGCAGGCACCTTGTTAATCCAAGGCATGGCGACGGCATTACCGGATATGTTGACAAAGACAATGTTCCTGTTGACGGCAGCCAGCGCCTCGACGAGCTCGTTCTGCTCGTAGGGCAGCTCATACTGGCGGCGGTCATGTCCCTCGCAGTCCTGATAGTCGGACTTGTTGAGTCCGCCGAAGACAATCACCACGTCGGCTGCCTTGGCCTTCTCCACTGCCTCGGCACGCAGCTCCGCATTGGTACGGTACTCGGCAAGGCTGCGGCCGACGGTCACGCCGTTGTAGCTCTGCACCGTGTCGCCGACGTAGCCACGAGCGTAGTCGAGCCTCACCCCAGCCCCCTCCTGGCCTCCCCCGATAGGGGAGGAATGAGGGGGAGGAATGGGAGAGGGGAGAAAATAGTCATGACCTATAAGAGCACGCGACAGTCCGTCGAGGGGGAGTATCTCGTGCTGCACTTTCAGCGATGAGGAGCCACCGCCGACGGTCATCATCTTGATGGCGTTCTCACCGACAACGAGGATACGGCTTTCCAGCCCCCTCCTGGCCTCGGCCCCCCCAGCCCCCTCCTGGCCTCCCCAGATAGGGGAGGAATGAAGGGGGGATGACTGGTGCAAGGCAGCTAACTTCTCCGGGGTGAGTGGCAATAGCCCCTCCCCCTTGGGGGAGGCTTGGAGGGGGCTGTTCTTCAACAGCACGATGCCCTCGCCTGCTATTCTGCGGGCAGCGTCGTAGTGGGCCTCTGAGCAGAGGAAGCCATGAGCGCGATGCGTGTTCATAGTGGTACGGAAGTGCAGACGCAGCACGCGACGTACTTTCTCGTCCAGCTCACGGGTGGTATAGCGGCCTTCCTGGATAGCCTTCTTGTAGGCCTGTGCCAGGTAATAGTTGTCGTAGGCATTGGTGGCTCCCATCGTCAGACCGTCGGTCCACGTGCCAAACTCCAGGTCAAGGCCGTTGGTCACGGCCTCGTCGGTATTATGCACGCCGCCCCAGTCGCTGATAACCACGCCGTCGAAGCCCCACTCCTGCTTGAGAATCCGGTTGAGCAGGATATCATTGTGGCAGTTGTGTTGGTTCTTATAGAGGTTATAGGCACCCATGATGGCCCATGCCCCACCCTCGCGCACAGCGGCTTCGAAGGCGGGCAGGTAGATCTCACGCAGGGCACGGTCGCTGACGATGACGTTCACCTGATGGCGGTACTCCTCGTCGTTGTTCAGGGCATAGTGCTTGACACACGCTGCCACGCCCTTCGACTGCAGGCCCTGTACGTAGGGCACCACCATGCGGCTGGCCAGCCAGGGGTCTTCGCCCATGTACTCGAAGTTACGGCCAGCGAGCGGCGTACGGTTGATGTTGACGCCAGGACCGAGTATGACGGCCTTGCCACGATAGAGTGCCTCCTCACCCAGGCTCACACCGTAGAGGCGGGCCATGTCTGGGTTCCAGGTGGCAGCGAGGCAGGTGAGTGCAGGGAATGCCACGCAGGAGTCGTTGGTCTGTCCGGCCTGCTCCCACTCGTCCCACAGCACGTCAGGACGTACTCCGTGAGGTCCGTCGTCGGTCCACAAGTCAGGGAATCCCAGACGTTTGACACCGGGAGCACTGAACTTGCTCTGTGCATGAATGATGGCTATCTTCTCATCGAGCGTCATACGGCTCAACGCGTCCTCCACCCGCTGTTCCAACGGCTTTGTCTCATCCAGATAGACGGGTGTCTGTGCATTTGCTCCCGTTACCGACAGAAGCATCAGCAGTGCTGTCAATACTTTTTTCATTTTACTATTTTATTATTTAACTATTTTAGCAGTAAGAGGTAAGATGTGAGAGAATACAGGAATCATTTCCTCATACCCATGGAAAGGATATAATCTATTTGCGGAAGACAATGGTCGAAACGACTGTTCTCAGCATACTGCATGAGCAGGCGGCGGGCCTCTGCCTGATTGGGACGAGCCTCACGCCACTCCCGATAGGAGTTGCGGCTGGTCTCAGAGAACTTGACGACGACGCTATCCCAACCTTCCGGACGCGGAATGCCCATCATGCAGGAGTCGTCGATCTTCTTGTAGGGCCAGAAGGTGTAGCCGATGTTATTCTGTTTCATGACTTCCACGAACTGGGCCTGCCACTCCATGGTGTTATGACCGATCTCGCCCATGTACATGGGCAGGTTGGTCTTGTCGCGGAAGTCGATATAGTCCTTGATGGCCTCTTGGGTAGCCGGTCCGCCATAGCGGTGGCAGGTGTACATGATATTACGGTCGAACGTCCAGTCGTCGAACATATAGAAGAAGCTGTTCCAGTGGGCACCGCCCAAGAGGATGACATGATTCCGGTCAACCTTGCGAATAGCCTTGACGGCCCGTTTGTAAAGCGGTTGCAACAATGTATAGAGAGAATCCTTGTTTTCAAAGTAGTGGGCTATGGGCTCGTTCATCAGCTCATATCCGAGAATGGTGGGCTCATCCTGATAGTGACGTGCTATCTGCACCCAGATGTCGCAGAACAGCTGCTGCGAACGCTCGCTCTCGAAGAGCCAGGGATAGCCATAGCCATCGTCGATATTGTCACCTGTCTGACTGCCTGGGCAGTCGTGCATGTCGAGGATGAGGTACAGACCGGCGGCCTTGCACCATTCCACCAAACGGTCAATCAGCTGGAAGGGCTGTTTCTCTCCAGTCACTCCCATGTAGTCCTCGTCCGTAAAGAGTTTATAGTTGAAGGGGAGCCTGATGGTGTTGGCACCCTGTGCAGCGATGAAGTCGATGTCGTCCTTTGTGATGTAGTTGACACGGAACGCCTGCCAGAAGTCGGCCGTAGCGTCAGGACCGATCATCTCCTTGATCATGAGGTCAATCATCCAGGCAGAGTTGGTCTTCGACAGACCGAACATATAGCCTTCCGGATTGAGCCAGTTGCCGAGGTTCGTACCCTGAATATACAATCGTTCTCCGTTGGGCTGCACCAGATTGGGTCCATCCACGCGAACGAACCTGTCTTGTGCCTGCAAGGGAAGAACAAAGGTTAATACCAATAGAAAGAATAAGGTTTTCTTCATTGTAAAAAGAGGTTATGAAGGAGGTAATTAAAAATCAAGGCCAGACAGAAAAAACTGTCAAGCCTTGACGAAACGGTTATTGTTTTACTTCTGGAATACACGAACGTAGTCAATTTCCATGATTACCGGCAAGGCACTTTCGTCAACGCCCTGCTGTCCACCCCAGTCGCCGCCCCAGGCGAGATTGAGGATCACGTAGAAGGGATCGTCGTAGGGCCAGTCGTCACGTCCCAGTCCACGGTTGTTGTAGCTTAACAGCTGCTTGCCGTCAACGTAGGTCGTAATATTCTCATGGGTCCACAGGATGGCATACGTATGGAACTCACCCTCGGCACCAGCGCACTTCATCTCGCGAGTCACCTGTGTGCCGTTGGAATGAACATGGGCATTGGCATGCAGACTCGACGACACGTAGTCGGGATGGTAGCCCACCTCTTCCATGATGTCTATCTCGCCGTCAGCAGGCCACGACTTGAAGTTCACAGGCATCATCCAGAAGGCAGGCCATGTGCCCTTGCCCTTCGGCAGCTTGATGCTGGCTTCGATGTAGCCGTATGTCCATCCGCTCTTCACCTTTGCATAGACGCGGCCGGAGTAGATCTTGCCGTTCTCCTTGAGGCAGCGGATTTGCAGGTGACCGTTCTTGAGCTGTGTCACCCAGTCTCCACCGGGAGTAGTGTGGTTGACGTAGTTCTGCAACTCGTTGTTTACCCAGCCGGAGTTCTTCACTTCGTGAGTCCAGTCAGCGGAGTTCAGCACCGTGCCGTCATCGAACTCGTCGTGCCATACCAGATGATAGCCGTCCGGACAATAGTAGGGCGACTCAGCGGCAGCGGCCTGTGAGACGGAGATCGTCTTACGTGCCGTGCCCGACATGATGATGACAGAGCCGTTACGAGCTACGGTGTTGGGATTCTCAGGAACCGTCACCTGGACGGTTCCTGAGGAAGAAGAGGTACTCTGGACTTCGACCTTCAACCAATCTTCGTTGCTGTAGGCACTCCATGCCGTTCCCGTCGTACTGACGTTGATGGTAAAGGTGCCGCCGGCTGCAACTGCCGAGAGGGTTTCCGGCTGTGCCGTGATGGTGACAGTAGCGGGTGCCGGACTGTCGTCGTCTCCACCACAGGCTGCAAACAGACTGCCGAAGACCAAGAGCAGGGAATATAAAAACATTCTCTTCATTCGTTTATTTCGCTATTTTACTATTTCATTATTGACGGCAATAGTCCAATCACTGCGCTTCCTTGAAGATGATCTTGCTGATCTTCACATTCGCACCTGCGGGAGATCCGCCAAAGTCGAAGAACAGACGGATAGCAGAAGCATCCAGACCTTCCTTCAGAGTAGCATACTTCAGGGTAAAGACATAGGGCTCTCCACCAGTAATGTCATGACGTCCCTCGCAGAAGAAGTTGGTATCGCCAGCATCGGTCAGCTTGATGGTCACACCCTGACAATCCTGGTCGGTCTCCATCACCAGCTGGAAGTGGTACTGCTTGGCAGCACTGGCCGTCAGCTGGGTGTCGATATGGAACTGTCCCTGCCACTGCGAACCACCGAGTCCATCAGGAAGAGTAATCTGGTAGCTGTTGCCACTATGGGTGGCCTCGTTGTAGCTGATGGGTGACCAATTATTGTCAGCAAAATAGTAACCGAATTCGCTTGCCACTGAACCGTCGTCAACGCCCTTCCAGAGGTTGTCAGCATCGTCGTAATTCAAGACCAAAGCCTCCTCGAAGTAGATCTTGCTGATCTTCACGTTCGTACCTGCGGGAGATCCGCCGAAGTCGAAGAACAGACGGATAGCAGAAGCATCCAGACCTTCTTTCAAGGTCAAGCCCTCTCTCTTGAAGACGAAGCCTCCTGCAGGAACATCAACACGCTCCTCGAAGAAGAAGTTGGAGTCGCCAGAATCGGTAAGCTTGAACGTTACGCCCTTGCACTCCTGATCGGTCTCCATGACGAGATAGAAGTTATAGGTCTTCGCAGCACTTGCCGTCAGCTTGGTGTCGATGTGAAGCTGTCCCTGCCACTGCGAGCCGCCCATACCATCGGGCAGAGTCACCTCATAGGCATCGCCTGAGTGAGTAACTTCTGGCTGTGGGTCGAGGGCACTCCATCCGTTGTCAGCAAACCAGGTACCAATTGCATCGAACATCGTGCCTTCGTCAACGGCCTTCCAGAGGTTTGCGCCTGAGTTGTAGTCCCAGTCCATAACAGGTACATCGGGATCAGGAGTGTCTGGCAACTTGGTGCCGTCATCGTTAGCATGGTCCTTCAGCACTACGTTACGTACATTGATGTGTGTATCGTCACCGGCATGACCGAAGTCGAGCACAAGCTTAATCTGCTGGAGGTCAAGACCAGGCATGTCACTCTTCCATAAGATATAGTCCTCACCGGCCTTCAGATTGACGTTCTCTGCGAAGTAGAAGTCAGCTCCGTCGGCTTCGTTGGTGAGCTTAACGATAGCACCATCTACATCCTTGTCTGCATTCAAGATGATTGAGAAGTCGTAATTGCTGCTGGCCGAGGTGTTAATATCGGTATGGAAATGAACCTGTGCCTGCCAGTCGTTATAGCACTGAGAAGGAACGGTGACGTTATAGTCGTTGTTGCCCATCTCGAAGAGCGACTCGAACAGAGGCGTCTGCTCATTGGCCCAACCTGGATCAGGATTGTAGTAGAACGACATAGTCGGCGTGATGCCCTTCCACATGTTGAAGTCGCTGTCAGCCTTGAAGCCTTCGAAGGCTTTCTCGCCTTCCTTGCTGGTCAGGATGAAACGCCAGGAGATACTCTGGTCGGGCTTCTCATAGACGAGCACCATCTTGGTGGCTGTCAGCGTCTCAATACGGAAAGTAGGATTCTCATACTGTGCGTCAGAGCTGATGTATGGGAACAGCGTGTTGGGAGCCAGAACGAGGTAGTCAACGTCGATTGGATTACCCTCGGAGTCAATCCAGGTGCCACGCTTGAACACAAACGATGAGGTCTGTGCACCGATCTCCACATCAACGTCAGCATCGGGGTTGTTCGTACCCCAGATAGTCACATCCTTGTTGACATAGGTCAGACCGTCTTCGCCAGGAGAGTAGCTGAAGCCACCACCCACGTTGCTGCTGGCAGTGAAGGTGATGCGGTCGTCATACATACCCGTGCCTTTCTTCTCGTCAGGAGCTGCACTCCACCAGCCTGTTCCGTCACCCCCGTAAGGGCCGCAGGCCAAGTGTGCGGTCTCGGCATTGTCGATACGCCACTCCTTGTCCTTGATACGGTTGAGCAGGTTGGTATAGTTCACCTTCGTCTCGTTGAAGGTAAAGGTCTTCTTAATAGAGTTCTGGCTGAAACCGTTACGGTTACCCAGCTTCATCTCGACGGTATAGGTGCCGGCTTCGGTATTTGACCAACCTGCACTGCTCAGTGTAGAGTATGTGGCACCATTGAAGATCCAGATGGGATAGACTCCTGGTGTCTCTGGATAGCTGACCGTAATCTGATTGACTTCCTGATCAACCGTCAAGGTGAAGTCCTGGCCATCCACGACGGGAATCTTTGTCTCGTCTGCGCCGCTGAACTCATCAGGCGAGCAGGAAGCCAGTGGTGCGCAGATAGCAAACACGGCTAAACAAGCACCGAATATTTTATATATCTTATTCATAAACTTCAATTCTTTAATGTTTCAATTCTTCAATTTTAGTAATTGTTCTGAACCAGTGTAGGATCGGCATCCAGTTCCGACTGTGCCAGAGGAATATGCTTCTTGCTGGGAGTCCAGGAATTGGTACGGTAATTATACTTGTCAGGAATCAGAACCAGAGAGGCCTTCTGCGTAGCACCAGCGATGCCTTCAGCACGAACAAGGTCGAAATAACGCTTGCCTTCGCCACAGAACTCCAGGTGACGCTCGTTCAGGATGTCGTCGATGGTTACACCATTCAAGGCAGGAAGTCCAGCACGGGCACGAACCTCATTCACGTAGCCGGCAGCCTCAGACATGCTGCCACCAGTCTGCAACAACAGCTCGGCTGCATTGAGCAGTGTCTCAGCATAGCGATAGATGCGTTTGTTGTTGTTGTAGTTCAGGTTCTTTGAAGAAGGACAGTCCTGATTGTTCTTCGACTGCGGACGATACTTACCATGCCAGATGTGGGTGTCCTGATAACGCTCGGTATAAGTATAGGAACGAACATCCCAGCAAGTAGCCTCACGACGCTTGTCGTCATTGGAATACATCTCATAGGCCTCTAAGCGCATGGGCAGGAAACCCCAGCCATCATTACCGCCGTCCCAGCCGTCGCCACCGCTCCAGCCGTTAGGCGAGCAGAGCGTTGGGAACACTGTACCACCAGCAAAGAGTGCAGTACCCCAGTCACGCTGGGCATTGTCATCGTCGTAGTTAATCTCGAAGATCGACTCTTCGCACCACTCACCCGTCTCATCCCAAAGGTTGGTGAAGTCAGGATGCAGCGAATAGTTGGAGTCGGCAATGATCTGCTTCATATACTCAAGAGCCTTCGGATAGCGTTCACTATCGTTCTGGTACATGACCATCTCTGCAAAGAGCATGTAAGCCATAGCCTGCGACACACGTCCAGCCTCAGCATTGCTCCAGCGCATGGGCAGAACCTTTGAGGCGATGATGTCCTCGAGCTCGGGCAACAGCAGGTTATAAATCTCGTCAGCCTTCAGCTGCGGAGCAGTATAAGGATCAGAGAGATTCTCCAGATAGAAAGGCACATTGCCATAGTAATGCCAGAGAATGTTGTAATAATAAACACGCAACAGACGGGCCTGCATCTCATAAGACTGGCGATTGGCCGGTGTGCCACCACCCCAAGAGCAGTACATGATAACGTCGTTACAGCGCTTGATGCCGCTATAGAAGTCGCCCCAGAGAGTTGCCAGCGTATTATTGCCGTCGCCTTCGAAGTTGAAGAGCTTATGCCAGTGCTGGTTATCAGAGATGCTTGCACCACCTACCCAGAAGTCGTCGCCCAGGATCTCGGCGTCGCAAGTCAGATCATTATAGGCCGTTCCGTCCCAGTCGGGCCAGTGCAGGGGAGCGTATGCCGAGGTCACTGCCTCGCTCAAGTGCTCGTCAGTCGTATAGTATTCCTCCAGAGGCTCACCGGTAGGATTCTGTACCTCCAGGAAATCGTCGCTACATGCAGTCAGCGAGAAAGCTACCACTCCTGCGAAGAACATTTTATATATCTTGGTATTCATAATCTTTATTTCTTAATTGTCAATTATCCATTATCAATTTTATCACAGTGAGACATTGAATCCGATAGAATAGATGCGAGCCTGCGGATATACACCATAATCTACGCCCATAGAGGTGCTGCTTGAACCGATTTCAGGATCGAAGCCCCAGTACTTGGTCCAGGTAAACAGATTCTCTGCACGAACATAAAGACGGAAGCGGTCGATACCAGCCTTCTTGGTGAGGTTTCGTGGCAAAGTATAACCCAGGGAGATATTCTTCAGACGGAGATATGAACCATCCTGAATATAGATGTCGCTGCATACCCAGTTACGAGAGTCGCCCAGCTTCAGGATCGGGAGTTTGTTGGATGTTCCCTCACCTGTCCAGCGGTCGAGTACCCAAGTAGGATAGTTGCCCGATGCAATGTCCTGACGCCAGGTAGCATCGAAGATGTCAGCACCGCTGACGCCCTGGAAGAAGACGTTGAAGTCGAAGCCCTTCCACTCTGCGTCGAAGTTCAGACCGAAGGTCCAGTCGGGTGTCGGCTTACCAATCTTGGTACGGTCGTCGCTGGTAATCTGTCCGTCACCATTGACGTCAACGAAGATCAGGTCACCAGGATTCGAGCTGGTACCATAAAGTGCGTTATAGGCATCGGCCTCTGCACGGTTCTGCAGTACGCCGGCTGTCTGATAGCCATAGAAGAATGGGAAGGGCTGGCCGTTCTCAGCACGTGTGCCACCATCGCTGAACTGGCTGATACCATAGTTCAGGAAGCCCGTGTCGTTACCCAGGTTCTTCAGCTTGTTCTTCAGATAAGAGGCATTACCCTTGATGGCGAAGCGGGCATCACTGATGTTCCACTTATAGCCCAGTTCGAACTCGATACCGCTGTTCTCCATGTCACCAACGTTACCAATAGGCTTCGTCTCACCTACGTATGACGGGATAGGCATGGTCATCAGCATACCGTTGGTCTTCTTGATATAATAGTCAACCGTGAAGGTCAGCTTGTTACCCCAGAAGCCGAAGTCGAGACCCAAGTCTGTCTGCTCACTCTCCTCCCACTTCAGGTCGGCATTGGCCAGACCGTTGGCCTTGGAGCCATAGATCATCGAAGCCTGCTTGCCGAAGTAGTAGTTGCTGGTGCCGCCCGATACGGTCAGCACGGTATAACGGAAGTCACCGATGTTCTCATTACCGTTCTTACCCCAGCTGGCGCGGAACTTCAGGTTGGTGAGCCAGTCGCGGGTGTTCTCCATGAATTTCTCGTTCATGATGTTCCATCCAACGGAGAAGGAGGGGAATACGCCATATTTATTATTAGAACCAAAACGGCTTGAACCGTCACGACGAAGTGTTCCCTGGAACATGTAGCGCTCGTCGTAGTTGTAAGATACTCGACCAAAGAGCGAAGCCAGATGGTGCTCAACATAAGGACCTGCCCAACCGCTAACCAGTGAGGTGACACCAGTGATATTGCCGTTGGCATCAGTAGTAGTCTGGACGCTGCCACCAGTGGTATAATCCACGTATGGCTTATCAATATTGATGAGGTTCCAGTGAGATGCACCCACATAGCTACCTTTATACTTCAGGGCACTCTGACCGAGCACAACACTGATAGAATGCTTACCAAAGTCCTTGTCGAAGGTCAGCGTGTTCTCAATCTGCCATGAGGTGCTGTTAGCCTTCTCGGAAGAAGCCTGTGTATGGTCAGAATTGTTGTTACCAGAGAGATAATACTTCTGAAGCGTAGCGCCTTCACTGCCCCAGAATGACTGCTCAGCGCTCCAGGTGAAGTGGTACTTCAGATTGTCCCACAGCTGGACATCGATAGAGAACTTAGGCATAAACTTATGTGACCAGCCCTTTGAGGGATTGCCCTGCATCATGGCGATGGGGTTGTTCTGCTCCTGATAAGAACCCAGGAAGCCAGGGATGGTGTAAGGATTGCCGTTAGCATCGCGATACAGGTCGTAAGCTGCATACTGGTTAATCATTTGTTCAGCGATGTCGCCAGTCAGCGTAACAGGCAGTGTAGGAGCAAGATAGAGGGCAGAACCCAGAGGTGAGCCCCAAGTAGAGTTGGCATCAATACCCGTGCTGTGAACGCGCATATAAGAAAGGTTCGCGCTCACGTCAACCTTGTTCAAGAAGCTACGATCCTCAGTAGCGTCCAGGATATTGAAGTTATTGTTTGAGCGAATAGTCAGACGGTCGTAGTTGGACTGTCCGTAGTTACCGCCGACAATACCATCCTGTGTGTAATAACCTAAAGAAAGATAGTAGTTGACTTTCTCCGAAGCACCACTGACACTGACGTCATGCTGTACGACGGGAGCATTGTCATTGAACAGCAGGTCCTGCCAATCGGTACCAAAACCAGTGATGGCATTGCCGTTGGCATCAACCATGTGATAGGGATCAGCATAGAGGGGAGCCATACCGCCGTTCACGTATTTCTCGTTCTGCAGAATGGCATAGTCGGTAGCACCGGTAACATCACGCTTCTTCCAAGCGCTCTGCCAACCATAAGAGAAGTTGTAGTTGATCTGAGCCTTACCCAGCTTACCCTTCTTAGTGGTCACCAGAATAACACCATTGGCAGCGCGGGCACCATAGATGGCACCTGAAGCAGCATCCTTCAGAACCTCGATACTCTCAATATCATTGGGGTTGACCGACTCCAGACCATACTGATCGGCGGGCATACCATCAATAATATACAGAGGATTGGTGTCGTTGATGGTACCTGTACCACGTACACGAATCATGGATTGAGAACCAGGCTGACCGGAAGAAGACGTAACGTTGATACCTGCTGCCATACCCTTCAGGGCATCGTCGGCACGCAGACGGGTCTTGCCATCCAGGTCTTCAGCACTGACCTTAGCAATAGACGCCGTCACAACACTCTTCTTCTGGACACCATAACCGATGACAACGACTTCGTCGAGAGTCTTGTCGTCTGGACGCAAGACAATGCGCATGTTGTCTGTGGCAGGAACCTCCACCGACGTATAGCCGATGTAGGAAACAACCAACGTAGCACCAGGCTCTACGGTCACTGTGAAGTTTCCGTCCAAGTCGGTGGCGGCACCATTGCTGGTTCCTTTCTGGACAACAGAAGCACCTATAACGGGCTCGTCAGTTTCGTCGAGAACGACACCCTTAAAGGCACGCTTCTGTGCAAGGGCTGTTGATGACACGAATATACATGCCAGCAACAAGAATAAAAACTTGCTTTTTTTCATACCTTAATTATTAATGTTTATTTAAGTTAGTAAATTCTTTGACTCGATCAATTCGATGTTGCAAAAGTAAGCAAAAAAAGTTAAACAAAAAGGTGCAGGCATGGAAAAAGTGGACGATTTCTCATGCCAAAACATTACAGATAATTGTATATCAAGTAGTTAGATTCCAAGTTAAACAAAAAAAGTATAGATTAAATATAGAGGTGTCTTTTTAACAATTATCCCGATAAGCGGGCTGCTTATCGGGATAATTTAAAGGTTTTACTCGTCAATTACCTTCCAGATTCCTGCTGCAAGTGCACCACCTACCAATGGGCCTACAATGAATATCCAGAGATCGGTTAATGCCTGTCCCTGTGCGAACAGAGCCGGACCAATGGAACGTGCCGGGTTTACTGAAGTACCTGTGAAGTGAATGCCAACCAGATGGATGAGGATCAGTGACAAACCGATGGCTAAACCTGCAAAGTTATTGGTGGCACCATTGGTCTTGGCCGTTGCACCAAGCACTACGAGAACAAAGAGAGCGGTGAGGACAATCTCAACTAACAGCGCATTAGTAACACCAAAGGGCGCGCCATTAGCTCCTGTGTGGGTAGCGACATCCAAGCCTGCTGTTGATGCGACACCAGCAAGAACTGCTGATGCAAGGACGGCACCCATTACCTGGAACAACATGTACATGCCACAGTCCTTGGCATTCATACGTCCGCTGAGGAACACACCGAGAGTGATGGCGGGGTTGATGTGGCAACCCGAAATGCCACCAATGGTGTAAGCCATTGCTACTACTGCCAGACCGAAGGCAATAGCGGTTCCTACTACTGCTGCCTGACCTCCTTCAGGGGTACCACAACCCAGTGCAACTGCTGCGCCGCATCCCAAAAATGTAAGTACGAACGTACCTACCATTTCTGCTAAATACTTTTTCATAATGTGTTAGTTTTAAGTTTGTGAGTTATTTGAGTTTATAAAAAATTAATTTTCCATATAGTCAAAGTACTTGAATTCTCCATAGCAGTCATTATCGAAGTCCATACCTTCTGCCATTATGCCGATAATGGCTCCAGTGAAGCCTCCCACCACTTCAGTACTCAACAGTGCACAGTCAATCTGATCCAACAGCTCGAAGTCTTCTCCTGGAACAGCATAGAAGAAATAGTATTTCTCTCCGTCGCTCGTAATACGCAGACGTACCGTTTCGGGTATTGGAACATCGTAGTTCCATGACTGTCGTGCCATCTCTACCCCCAACGACTTCAACATGCCACCTACTCCAATACCACTCGGAGTAACATATAAATGAATATATCCGTCATTGATCTGATAGACCGTGAGGCCATAAATGCCATTACTGTTGTTAATGACCACCTCTGTTTCAGCGATAAAGCACGGGCTTTCCTGTCGATGACCGATGAAAGTTGGACGGTTATTGTCTGCAAGCCAACCGTTGGTCTTTAGGTGCAGGTTGCCGTCTTTTACCTGATAGTTGTCTGCAATGGGATTCTGAAGATAGATCCATTCCGGCGACTTGATGGTCTGGGACGTGAGGCGTGCATGCTGAGGCTTCACCTGTTGTGGGGCGAGCGTCCTGACCTGCATCAGCGTATCTATGGGATTTCCGCCATTGATTACGGGCCACTCCCCCTCGTTCCACTCGACAGGTGCCAGACAGGTCTCACGACCAATATGATGATAGGCACCACCGAAATTACGGTAAGCCAGGAAGGTAATCCACCAACTCCCGTCGGCAGCCTGTACGAAATCGCCATGTCCAGTGCCCTGTATCTGCATACTCTGTCCTGCCACACAGCAGTTAGTAAGGATGGGATTAGCAGGATTTGCCTCGTATGGGCCATAGATGTCACGGCTGCGGGCTATGGTCAGCTTATGGGCCAGCTCCGTTCCACCTTCGGAGATGAGCAGGTAATACCACCCGTCCTTCTTGTAGATATGCGGTCCTTCAGGATAACGACCACCCGTACCTTGCCACAACGGACGACTCTCGGTGAGCTGTTGTCCCGTCTTGGGGTCTATCTCACAAAGCATGATGGTATTGTTGGGATTCGACATCATGTAGGTCTTGCCGTCCTCAAACCACAGCGAGGGGTCGATGCCGTCCTGCTTGAGCCAGATGGGTTCGCTCCAAGGACCTCGCGGGTCAGTAGCAGTCACCATAAAATTACCACCATTACCCACATTCGTCGTAATCATATAATAGGTTCCTTCATGGTAGCGGATGGTTGGGGCATAGATACCCAACCATGAGGTAGCACCCTTTAGTGGCAACTGACTCTCGCGGTCGAGTACGTTACCTATCAGTTCCCAGTTCACCAAGTCCTTGGAGTGGAAGATAGGTACACCTGGGAAATACTGGAAAGAGGAATTTACCAGATAGAAATCATTACCGACACGACACACTGACGGATCGGGATGGTAGCCGGGAATAATGGGGTTACGTAACGTCTGTGCCTGTATAACAAGGACAAACAGCATGAATAGAGACAAGGTCAGTAGTCGTTTCATAAACATCAAATCGATAAAAACGCTACAAATATAGTGTTTTTTTCTGAAACGACAAAAAAAAGGAGTGATTATTTCACTCCTTCTATTGTATAACCTGCATTTTTCAATAATTGCAAAACTCCTTTCTCGCCAGGCAAATGCCCTGCCCCAACAGCAAAGAAAGTGGCCTTATCTGCCATAATCTGTGGCATGAGCACAGCCCAATTGGCGTTGCGGTTATTGATAAGCTGGTCTTCCTCTTCAGGTGTATAGTCACACTGGTTTTGTTCCTTTTCGTCAATCACTGCCTTGACACCTACGAGATCCTGGGCAAAAAAAGTATGTATAAGTTGTTCTGCCATCAGTTCCGTATGTTCCAGATTATCAACCAGACACATCAGTAGTTCCTTCTGGCGCTCCAATGATGACCCATGGAAAAGTGTCTCTATCTGGAATTCTATGGTTTCCAATCCACCAACGCCCTTTCCTTGCTGCTTCGCCACCTCCTGGAAATAGCCGTCAAAGGTTGCCTGAGGATTAAAACCATCATGCTTCTTCATGTAGATGAGCAACGAGAGCTGAGTTTGCAGGGTCTGGGGCGATAAGCCGTCGAGTTGCTGGGCAAGCATCGGATTGTTCATATCCATACCCATCAGTTCCTTTAACACGACGTTCAGACGTCCCATCTCTTCAACCGTCAATAGTGTTGACAGCTTTTTTCCTTCGGGCAGCATCATAGCAGCCTGAAACTTCTGTAGGTTGTCGGCCGACATCATATCCGTCATGTCCAGTTCACCATACACTTGTTCGCTGGCAGCTAATGCCTCTTGCAGTCCTGGGATAGAGTCGGCAAACGAGACAGGAGCCAAGTGATAGGTTCCAATGATATACGAGGGCTTTGCTAGCCCATTTCCTGAAATCTTGTACAGGAGTTGTGCATTTCCGTTCAAAAAGAAAGAGACCAGAAAAGCAAGAATCATCATCATTTTTGTTACTAGCGTCATCATATGCTTAGGGGTTTTAAGATTGTCTTTTGTAAATTAGATGCACAAAGATACGAAAAATTACAGAAAAAATTGTATTTTTGTACCCGAAATACTAAAAAAAATGGACAATCCCTACATCAAGCAGTTTCCTGACCTTATGTCAGGCAAAAAAATTCTCTACGTTCACGGCTTTGCCAGCAGTGGACAGTCGGGTACCGTCGGCCGCCTGCGTACTGTGTTTCCCAATGCCACAGTCATCTCCCCCGACCTGCCTATCCATCCAGAGGAAGCATTCACCCTGTTGCATCAGGTATGTGATGACGAACATCCGGATTTGATTATCGGCACGTCGATGGGCGGTATGTACACTGAACAACTGTACGGTTACGACCGTATCTGCGTCAATCCTGCCTTCCGCATTGCCGATACCATGCAGGAGCATGGTTTAACTGGCAAGCAGCAGTTCCAGAACCCACGACTCGATGGCGTGCAGGAGTTCTATGTCGATAAGCCTTTGATGAAGGAATACCGCGCTATCACAGAGAAGAATTTCGCCCATGCTGACGATGAGAGTGAGCAGCAGCGTGTGTTTGGATTGTTTGGCGATAAGGATGAACTGGTTCATACCCGTGACCTGTTCCGCTCATACTATGCACAAGACATCCCTTTCGACGGAGAACACCGCATGAACGATCACTCGTTCATGCACAGTGTAGTACCTGTCATCCGCTGGATCAGTGACCGACAGGAGCAACGTCAGCGTCCTATTATATATATAGGTATAGAGAGCCTCACCCACTGCACTCTCCAAAAGGAGAGGGAGCTAAAGCCGCTGCCCAGTTGCCAGAAGGCAGTAAGACTATTGATAGAACGCTACGAAGTATTCTTCGTTTCTCCCTCTCCTTATGGAGGGGGGTGGGAGGAGGCATGGCTCACCGAGTATATCGGTGTACCGTCGTGGCACCACACCATCTTCACCCATCGCCGCGACCTTCTCTATGGAGACTACCTCATTACCAAAAAGAAAGAGGATGACACAATGGCCACCCTCCTGCACTTTGGTTCTGATACCTTTAAGACGTGGGACGACATCATCGAATACTTCTCACGTCTCGGAGGTCAGTAACATATCTTCTTATCTCTGCTGGCAGACTATAGGTTTGCCAGTTCTATCACTTTGTCAACAGCAGCGGAAAGACCGTCAACGTTCTTGCCGCCTGCAGTAGCGAAGTGGGGCTGTCCGCCACCACCACCCTGGATAAGTTTGGCAGCCTCGCGTACCAGTTGTCCGGCATTCAGTCCGCGGTCACTCACCATGTCGTCACTCACCATGATAGTAAGCAGCGGTTTGTCCTGATACCTCGAGCCGATGACACAAACCAGATGGTCAGGCTGTGCCTGACGAACCTTGAAGGCAAGGTCTTTAGCCGACTGCGGGTCAATGGGCAGGACGGAAGAAATAACCTTCACACCATTAACATCACGGGCCTTACCTATGAGCTGATCCTTCAATCGTTCTACAGCCTGGGCCTGGAAGGCCTCTATCTCCTTTTTCATTGTGTCATGTTCTTCCACATACTTTTGGATAACACCCTGCAAATCCCTGGCATTGTTGAAGAACGACTTGACCATCTTCAGATTGTCCTCCAGCATATAAAGCAGCTCCTCACACTCGCGGCCAGTCTTGGCCTCGATGCGACGGATGCCTGCAGCTACACTGCTCTCACTGATGATTTTGAAGAAACCGATGCGACCTGTCGAGCTGGCATGGATACCACCACAGAACTCGCACGACGGTCCGAAGCGTACCACACGTACCTTGTCACCATATTTCTCGCCGAAGAGGGCGATGGCACCGAGCTTCTTGGCCTCATCAAAAGGCATTTCACGGTGTTCGTCAATATGAATGTCCTGACGTATCATGTCGTTGACCATGCGTTCCACCTGACGAAGTTCGTCGTCAGTCACCTTCTGGAAATGGGAGAAGTCGAAACGTAATGTATCTGGAGAAACAAGTGAACCCTTCTGTTCCACGTGGTCGCCAAGTACCTGTTTGAGGGCATAGTCGAGCAGGTGAGTAGCAGTATGGTTGGCAGCCGAGGCGTCGCGTTTGTCGGTATCGACGCACGCCATAAACTCTGCTGTCGGGTCTTTCGGAAGTTGCTTGACTATATGTATGGTCTGGTTGTTCTCGCGCTTGGCATCGATAATATCGATGGTCTCGCTCTCGTTGACCAGCACACCACAGTCACCAACCTGTCCACCCATCTCACCGTAGAACGGAGTATAGTCGAGCACCAGCTCGTAGAACTCGTTTTTCTTCTGGGTAACCTTGCGGTAACGGAGAATATGACACGTATATTCGGTGTAGTCGTATCCGACGAACTGCTGCTCGCCAGCGGCGAGTTCCGTCCAGTCGCTGTTCTCGACGGCAGCGGCATTACGGGCACGTTCTTTCTGCTTCTGCATCTCCACGTTGAACTGCTCCTCGTCAACAGTGAAGCCATTCTCACGACAGATAAGCTCTGTGAGGTCAAGCGGGAAACCGTAGGTATCGAACAGACGGAAAGCCTGTACACCGTCTAAAACCAGTTGAGAGTTGAGAGTTGAGAGTTGAGAGTTTGCTGCCGCCTTCTCTTTAATTTCCGCCATAGCCTTGTCGAGCAGGGCGATACCCTTATCTAACGTACGCAGGAACGACTCTTCCTCTTCCTTGATTACCTTGGTGATAAGTTGCTGCTGTGCCTTCAGTTCTGGGAAGGCGTCGCCCATCTCACTGACCAGTGTGGGCACAAGCTTATACAGGAAGCCCTCTTTCTGTCCGAGGAACGTATAAGCATAGCGCACGGCACGACGCAGGATGCGACGGATGACATAGCCGGCCTTTGCATTCGACGGTAGCTGTCCGTCAGCGATAGAGAACGAGACGGCACGAAGGTGATCGGCACAGACGCGCATAGCGACATTAATCTGCTCCTGAGCATCGTTTGGCAGATTTCCCACATGAGTTTCCCGAGCCTCAAAAGTCTCATATTTCAGTCCCGTAATCTGCTCCTCAGCTTTGATGATAGGCTGGAAAACATCGGTGTCATAGTTTGAGTGCTTGCCCTGCATCATGCGGACCAGACGTTCGAAGCCCATGCCAGTGTCGATGACGTTCATAGAAAGTTTCTCGAGGGAGCCGTCAGCCTTGCGGTTAAACTGCATGAACACGAGGTTCCAGATTTCGATAACCTGCGGGTCGTCTTTGTTTACCAAGTCGCGTCCGCTGATGCCGCTGGCCTTGCGTTCTGCCTCTGGACGGCTATCGACGTGTATTTCTGAACAGGGACCGCAGGGACCCGTATCACCCATTTCCCAGAAGTTATCGTGCTTGTTGCCATTGATGATGTGGTCTTCGGGCACATGCTTTGCCCAGTAGCGGGCTGCCTCGTCGTCACGGGGGATATTTTCTTCAACAGAACCCTCGAACACCGTAACATAAAGATCATCAGGATTCAGCTTCAGCACATCCACGAGATACTCCCATGCCATGTCAATAGCACCTTCCTTGAAATAGTCGCCAAATGACCAGTTACCCAGCATCTCGAACATGGTATGGTGATACGTGTCGTGTCCTACCTCTTCCAGATCGTTATGCTTGCCGCTGACACGGAGGCATTTCTGGGTATCTGCACGGCGACGCGGCTCTGGGTCACGCGTTCCTAAGATAATATCCTTCCATTGGTTCATTCCCGCGTTGGTGAACATCAGCGTGGGGTCATCCTTAATAACCATCGGAGCCGAGGGGACGATGGCGTGTTGCTTTGACTCGAAGAACTTCTTGAACGAGTCACGAATCTCATTGGCTGTCATCATTATTGTTTACGATTTACTATTTGGGGTGCAAAGTTACGAATAAACGAGAGTAAAACAAAGTTTTTTTTTCTTTTTTTACCGAGTGAAAGTAATTTCAGCTCCTGAAAAGCCAAAGTTACATTTTTTTTATGTACCTTTGCAGCGTAATGTGCATATATGCCAGATGAGATGACAACGATAGCAGACTATATCATACAGGAAGGTGACGAGCGGAGGTTCTCATTTGAGGTGTTACCACCACTGAAGGGGAACGGAACTGCAGCACTATTTGAGACAATCGACAAACTGGTTCCGTTCAATCCCGCTTTCATCAATATCACCACACACCATTCGGAATATGTTTATCGGGAATTGCCCGGCGGACAGTTCGAGAGGTTGCGTGTGCGTCGTCGTCCTGGAACCATAGCGATAGCTGCTGCCATTCAGCAGAAATACCATATTCCCGTAGAGCCTCATATCATCTGTAGCGGACGTACCATCGAGGAGATAGAGTACGAGCTTTTGGACCTTCAGTTCTTGGGAATACGTAACCTGATGCTGCTACGCGGCGACAAGGCAAAGGAGGATAGCCGGTTTGTTCCTACACCAGGCGGACATGCCCATACAACAGACCTGATACGACAGGTAGTACGATTCAACGAGGGATTCTTTGCCGACGGCACACCCATCAAGCATCCGGGCACAAAGTTCGACTTCGGTGTAGCCTGCTATCCGGAGAAACATGAAGAGGCTCCTAACCTGGAACGCGACATGCAATACCTGAAGGAGAAACAGGACTTGGGGGCACAATATGCCGTCACCCAGCTGTTCTACGACAATGCAAAATTTTTCTCGTTTGTTGAAAAGGCCCGTGCGATGGGTATCAACATCCCCATTGTGCCTGGAATCAAGCCTTTCGCCAAGCTAAGCCAGCTGACAATGGTGCCCAAAACGTTCCACTGCGACATACCCGAGTCACTGGCCAAAGAGATAGTGAAGTGTAAGACCGACGAGGATGCCAGACAATTGGGTATCGAATGGACGGTATCACAGTGCCGTGAGTTGTATGCCCATGGGGTGAAGAATATCCATTTCTATACCGTATCTGCCGTTGACTCAGTGGCAGAAATCGCGAAAAGACTTGGAGAGTGTAATAGTGAAGGCTGTGATTAAGCGAGAGCAATCAAGCTTGCTTGAATTGCCGCGCGTGAGCAGACTCGATGTGAAACATCAATAGTTAAGAATGGAATGGAGTGAGGTAATCGGACAGAAAGAGGCACAGGAACGCATGATGCAGATGATCAGTGAGCGTCGTCTGCCCCATGCGCTGATGCTTTGCGGACCAGTGGGCAGCGGCAAGCTGGCACTGGCTACGGCCTTTGCCTGCCATTTGCTGAAGCTTGATCCACAGACGGCAAGCCCCAAACCATATTCCGCCAACATGGAAGCCATGCTGAACAAGCTGGAGCATCCTGACCTGCACTTCACCTATCCCACCATTAAACTACCTTCTATGGGCAGTGACCACAAGCCTGTAAGTCTGGATTTTGCCCGCGAATGGCACGAGTTGGTCATGCAAGGTCTTTATTTCTCGATGGACGACTGGATGCAGGCAATGGGCGGTGAAAACCAACAGGCCATCATCACCGCTGGCGAAAGCGATGAGCTGGTACACCAGCTATCGCTGAAATCGAGTCAGGGAGGATACAAGGTCAGTGTCGTATGGCTACCGGAACGCATGAATATTGAGTGTGCCAACAAGCTACTTAAGCTGATTGAGGAGCCGCCACAGCAGACGGTATTCATCATGGTCTGCCAAGAACCTGACAAGCTGTTGGAAACCATACGTAGCCGTGTGCAGCGAGTCGATGTGAAGAAGATTGACGACGACAGCGTAAGACAGGCACTTCAAGAACGGCGTGGTCTGACCGAGGCAGATGCTACACGGGTGGCACGCAGGGCTAACGGCAACTGGCTCAAGGCACTCGAAGAGATAGAGACTGACAGTGAAAAGGAGCTGTTCCTCGATTTGTTCAAGCAACTGATGCGTTTGTCCTACCAGCGTAAGGTGCGCGAACTGAAACAATGGAGCGAGACAGTGGCTGGTATGGGACGGGAGAAGCAGAAGCGTTTTCTGGAGTATTTTCTGCAATTAGTACGTGAAAACTTCATGTACAACTTCCACCGCGAGGAATTATGCTACATGACCCAGGCAGAAGAGGAGTTTGCACAAAACTTTGCACGTTTCATCAATGAAGCAAGCATCATACCAGTCAGCAACCTGGCTAACCGTGCGCTGCGTGACATCGGACAGAATGCCAACGCAAAGATCGTCTTCTTCGACTTTGCCCTGCAGATGATCATGTTACTCATACAAAAATAAAAACTATACATTATTATATATATGGATAAAATCAAGGACTATGACCTCGTGACGGGCTGCGACCGTGGACTCTGTAAGGCTGCCGTCGGACGACAGGACCGTCAACTCAACACATACGACTGGCTGGCCGACGTGCCAGGCAATGCTGATACTACTGACTTGGTGGAGGTGCAGTTCAAGCACACGCGCAAGGGGTACTACCACAATGTAAACAATCTGCCCTTAAAGAAGGGCGACATTGTTGCTGTGGAAGCAAATCCCGGACATGACATCGGTGTGGTGACACTGACCGGAAGACTTGTGAAGTTGCAACTGAAAAAAGCAAATCTGAAGAGTGCCGACGACATCAAACGCATCTACCGCATAGCCCGTCAGATTGACATGGACAAGTTCCGCGAGGCAAAGGCACGCGAACACTCCACAATGATCGAGAGCCGCGAGATAGCGAAGGGGCTGGGGCTACAGATGAAGATTGGCGATGTCGAGTACCAGGGCGATGGCAATAAGGCCATTTTCTACTACATTGCCGACGAGCGAGTGGATTTCCGTCAGCTGATCAAGGACTTGGCAGTCGCTTTCCATGTACGCATTGAGATGAAACAGATAGGTGCCCGACAGGAGGCTGGGCGCATTGGTGGTACAGGACCTTGTGGACGAGAACTGTGCTGCGCCACATGGATGAAGAATTTCTCGAGCGTCAATACCGGTGCTGCCCGTTTTCAGGACATCTCACTCAACCCACAGAAACTGGCTGGCATGTGTGCCAAGCTTAAGTGTTGCCTGAATTACGAAGTGGACAACTACATTGAGGCAGGACGCAAGCTACCCAGCAAAGATATCGTGCTGCAGACTCAGGATGCCGACTACTACTACTTCAAGAGTGATATTCTGGCTGGCATGATGACCTACTCTACCGACAAGAACATGGCTGCCAACATCGAAGTCATCACAGCCGAGCGTGCCAAAGCCATTATTGAGATGAACCGCAGGGGCGAGAAACCGGAGTCTTTGCAGGAAGACGGTAGAACCCGTGCCCCCAAAGGCCCCGTCGATCTGGCTACACAGGAAAGCATCAACCGTTTCGACAAAGCCAAGAAAAAGAAAAAACGTAAGCCCAAGAAAGAAACCGACAGTCAGAAGCATCCTACTGAAAACCGCCACGAGCGACATGCTAAACGCGACAACAATCCACAGCATGCGCAGAAATAGGCTAATCATATTCATCATGATTACTGTTGCACTGGCATTTGCCGCGTGCAACAGTAAAACTGTTTACAGCCACTATGAGCCGACTCCTATTGAGGGTTGGGAACGCAGTGACACCCTTGTCTATAAGGATATTGTCATAAAGGCAACAGCAGACTATAAGGAAGAAATAGGACTTCGAATCAATGATGCCTTTCCTTTCAGAAGCATCTTCTTAGAAGTAGAACAACATGTCAGGCCGATGAACCTCTTTAAGACCGATACACTCAGTTGTCGTCTCATAGACAGGAACGGCAATGTAAAGGGGCGCGGGTTAAGTTATTACCAGTACAATTTTCACCTGACAACGCTTCATCTAAATGCCGGAGACACGTTAGACATCAGAATCAGGCATCACATGAAGCGCGAGATATTACCCGGCATCGCGAATGTCGGCATGACGATATCCAAGAATTAAGCCTCTGTGATTCTGACTGTCTTTCTCAAGACCTGACCAAATTGCGTCCGGCATCGATTCGTAGGAAGATAAACAACAGGAAAGTAAAGCCCCACAGCGAAGACCCGCCATAGCTGAAGAAAGGCAGTGGGATGCCGATAACCGGCGTCAAACCTAATACCATGCCAACATTGATGAAGACATGGAACAAGAAAATGGACGCTACGCAATACCCATACACTCTTCCGAAACGAAACGGCTGTCGCTCTGCCAGAACAATAAGCCGCAATATCAATGCCAAAAACAGTAGCAACACACTCGCAGAGCCAACGAATCCTTCCTCCTCACCTACCGTACAGAAAATGAAGTCGGTATCCTGCTCCGGCACATATTTCAGTTTCGTCTGGGTGCCATTAAGAAACCCTTTGCCCTCCAAACCACCAGAACCAATAGCGATCTCGCTCTGATGAACATTATATCCAGCACCCTTCAAGTCCTCATCAAGTCCTAACAACACGTTAATACGAGTACGCTGGTGAGGCTCCATCACATGATTGAGGAAGTAATCGGCGGAATAGAAGAACGCCATGGAACCTATGGCAAAGAGCACAATGAAATAGTAATTTCGGATACGGGAACCGATGGCCTGCCACAACAGATAGCCTATCAGCAGTACCATCAGCACCAGTTGTACCCAGACCACGTCGAACTTGACAACGTATAGCGACACCAACACCGCCAGTAGCGTGATGCCGACGCAGTAGAGGAGTATCTGGAAAAAGAGTTTCCTGTTCTTACAATACACCAATACCATGCCTGCCGTGAAGATTTGTATCATCAGCAGGACGGCAAATTTTCCTATGGACGTGGGTGTACCAAGCAACATGCTGTTCTCAAAACGAATACCTACCACAAAATATACAACTGCCGCAACGCCGGTAAACAGCACAGAGCCGGGCATCCCCTCACGATAGAACATAAGGAAAAAGGCGGTATAGACCAGTGCAGAACCTGTTTCTCGTTGCAGAACAATAAATAACATCGGCACAAGAATGATAGCCAGCGTTATGAGAAAGTTCTTCCATTTGTGGATTGTATAGCCATACGTGCTCATATATTTCGCCAACGCCAACGACGTAGCAAACTTAGCAAACTCAGCCGGTTGCAGACGTAACGGACCGAGAACGAGCCAAGAACGCGAGCCCTTGATGGTATGCGGGTTAAAGATAGTGGCAAACAGCAGAATCAACAGTAGAGCATAGATAACAAATGAAAAGGTATCGTAGAAGCGGTCATCAAGCATAAGGATGATGAAACCCAGCGTGATGGACGTACCAATCCATACAATCTGCATACCCGAACGAGTGCTCAAGCTGAAAATATCAGTGTCGCCATACGTGTAGCTTGCACCGCAGACGCTTACCCATCCGAACGTCAACAGTGCCAGATAGATGCCAATTGTCCACCAGTCCAGTGAACGCAGGACGCTTGTGCTTTTATCTTTCGACCGAGCCATACGCTATTCGTTTATGTTGTATATCTGCAGCCTTGCTCAAAGAGGCATCCGAAAGTTTGCCTTTGATGTATTGTTCCATGATAAGACCGCCAATAGGTACACCGTAGGTGGCACCCCATCCACCGTTCTCCACATAGACAGCAACAGCTATCTGCGGGTTGTCCATAGGGGCGAAGCCCATAAAGACAGAATGGTCATGTCCCCGGTTCTGGGCAGTTCCAGTCTTTCCACAAGCCACAAAATCATAATGAGCCAATGCCTTACACGTTCCACCCATTGCCGATGCACGCATCCCCTTAACCACATAGTCATAAGCCTCACGGCTTGCCATCGTATAGCGACGCTTGGTGTAAAGCGAGTCTAAAGGCTCTCCCTCCACTTTCTTCACTACATGTGGCGTGATGAAATAGCCACGATTGGCAATAGTGGCACCCAGATTGGCTATCTGCAGCGGTGTAGCCGTCACCTCACCCTGTCCGATGGCAATAGAGATAATTGTCAGTCCGTTCCACGAACCTTTGTAGGCCTTGTCGTAGAACTCGGCATTAGGAATCATACCACGCTTCTCACCAGGCAGATCGACTTTCAGCTGATAGCCGAATCCCATACTCACCATGTAGTCACGCCAACAGTTCATCGCTTCCTGTACGGTTTTGTACTTGTGGTTGCCAATCATGTAATAGAGTCCCCAGCAGAAATAACCGTTACACGAGGTGGAGAGTGCAGGAACCAACGATAATGGAGAGCCGTGTCCATGGCAGCCTACCCGCAGTCCCTTGAAAACAAATCCACGATAACAAGGATAGGCTGTCTGCGTGGGATGCAAGATACCTTCGGTCATGAAAGTCAGGCCTTGAGTAGTCTTGAATGTTGAACCTGGCGGATACTGTCCCATAATACTACGGTTCAGCAATGGTTTCCAAGCGTCACGACTCAACAACGCATGATTCTTGGAACGCTGACGGCCAACCATCATTCTGGGGTCATAGCTTGGCGAGGATACCATACAGAGTATCTCACCCGTCTTGGGATCTATGGCAACAATACTGCCTATTTTACCTTCCATGAGCCGTTCGCCCAGTGCCTGTAAGTCCAGGTCGATAGCCAGTGTGAGGTTCTTGCCTGGCTTGGGCCTCTGGTCAAGTGCTCCATTTTGGTAACGGCCCTTGATTCGGCCGTGGGCATCACGCAACAAGATCTGTATGCCTTTCTCACCGCGTAACTGTTTCTCATAGCTACGTTCTACACCCAGCTTGCCAATATAGTCGCCTGGAATGTAATAGTCATCTTCCTCAATGTCAGCAGGCGACACCTCTGCCACGTCACCCAGCACATGAGCAGCATAAGAATAGTTGTACTGACGGATGCTTCGTCGCTGAACATAGAAGCCTGGGAAGCGGAACATTTTCTCCTGAAACAAGCTAAAATCCTTGTCTGACAGCTGACTGAGCAACATCTGCTGGGTGAATCGGGAATAGCCTGGATTCTTATTGCGGTCTTTCATGGTGTTCACTCTACGGATAAAGTCCTCTTTGGTAATATTCAGTGCATCACAAAGCTCCAGGGTATCCAGGTGCTCACCTACCTCGTTCATTACCATCATAACGTCATAGGCAGGCTGGTTATACACCATCAACTTGCCATTGCGATCAGTAATAATACCCCTCGAGGGATATTCTATTTTCTTGAGGAATGCATTGGAGTCGGCACTCTTCTTGTAGTCGTCGCTGGTTATCTGCAGCGTAAAAAGACGGATAATATAGATGACTACAATAAAAACAGCCACGCCACCAATCACATAGCGCCGGTTATCCATTTCAAAATCTTTCATAACGTAACCGGTTCAAGATATGGTTTCAGCATGTTTGTTTCCCTTGAAGTTCTCAAATGTCAGTATCAGGACAACCGTAAGCAGTGTACTGGTACCTGAACAGATAAGCCATTGCTCCCAATTGAAGAAGGAGAACGCTTCGAGGACAAAGAACACAAGGCAGTAGAGCAGTACGAGTGTGAGGCTGTAGGCAAGATACTTGCCCCAGCTCAAGTTACGCAACGAGGGAGTAAAGTCTTCAACAGCATCACGGGGAACAAAGAGTTCCAGGAAATAAGGCTGGACAGCACCCAGCAATGTCAGTGAAGCAGAGGCCACACCCGGAGTATTTGAAAAGGTGTCGTTGACCAGTCCCATAGCAAAGCACCACAAGAGTAAAGCCCACTTGGGATAGTTGCGAGGAAACAATAAGACGAAATAGACATAGAGTAACGGCGTAGCATAGCCAAACAGGTGGATGCGGTTAAGCACCAGCACCTGTGCGAGACAGAGCACCACGAACAAGATGAACCGTTTCAGGGAGTCTATTGTCATTATCGTTAAGGGTGGATAGAATATTCTACAAGTTTTCTTTAGCTTTCAGCGAGTCTTGCGCAGCATGCAGCAGACGGGTCTGTTCCACAATGCTGTTGTCGTTGATGACGCAGACATCGCGCAGGTTGGCGAAGTCGGTAGCCAGCTTTACCTGCAGTCGATACGACAGTCCATCGGGCGAGTTAAAGATTTTTTCAATCTGTCCCACCATGACACCAGCAGGGAAGATAGACGAATAGCCGCTAGTCACTACCCACTCGCCGCGATGAAACTTGGCATGACGGGGTATATCTTCCACATAGGCTCGGCTCGCATCGCCACCTGTCCAGTGCAGATAGCCAAAATAGCCTCGACCGCGAATAGCACAACTGATACGTGACGACGTACTATTCAATGCCGGAATCACGACGGCATAGTGATCGCTGACCATATACACCACGCCAACCACGCCACTGCCACATGCCACACCCATATCGACTGCCACACCGTCCTTGCTGCCTTTGTCAATGGTAATCAGGTTGTCTTTACGGTCAACAGAGTTGGATACGACCTTAGCAGGAATCACCTTGTACTTCTGGAGGAATTGAAGACCATTGCGTTCAAGCACCGTAGTGTCTTTCGTCAGGTCGCCATAAGCTGTGGCTAACTCGTTCACCTGACGTTCCAGATAGAAGTTTCGCAGCGTCAACTCCTCATTGACCTTAGTGAGTGAGAAGAACGACTCAATGGCAGCGCGTCCTTCATAGAGCTTGCCGACCACCGCATTTGCCGTCGAGAACCACACACTTCCCTGATAGCTGTTGTATTGGAACAGCAACACACCACTGGCCACTTCAAGCAAAACGAAGATAAACCAGTGATGATATTTAGCAAGAAAAGCGATGAGGTTCTTCATCTTTTTCCTTTCAAATTAGCAATTTTCCATTACTAATTCTATCTCATCAGGAACGTGAAACGATCAACATTCTTCAAAGCAATACCAGCACCCTTGGCCACACAGTGCAATGGGTCTTCGGCAATGTGGAACTGGATGTTGATCTTGTCGGTCAGACGCTTGTCAAGGCCACGCAGCAAAGCACCGCCACCAGTCAGCCAGATACCGTTCTTTACGATGTCGGCATACAATTCAGGCGGTGTACTCTCCAATGCCGAGAGCACTGCTGTCTCAATACGTGCCACAGTCTTATCCAGACAATGGGCAATCTCCTGATAGCATACGGGAACCTCCATCGGCAGTGCTGTGATGCGGTTCGGACCATGTACGATATAATCCTCTGGAGCATCATCGCCCAAATCGGTCAATGCAGATCCCACAGCAATCTTAATACGCTCTGCCATGCGCTCACTGACCCTTACATTGTGCTGACGGCTCATGTACTCCTGAATATCAGTAGTCAGGTCGTCACCTGCCACCTTGATGGAGTTGTTCGAAACAATGCCACCCAGTGAGATAACGGCAATTTCTGTCGTTCCGCCACCAATATCGACTACCATGTTACCCTCGGGAGCCTCTACGTCGATACCTATACCAACGGCTGCTGCCATCGGTTCGAAAATCAGATATACATCACGTCCATCGGCATGCTCCGCAGAATCGCGGACAGCACGCAACTCCACCTCAGTAGAGCCGGAAGGTACACCAATTACCATACGTAGTGAAGGCGAGAACAGACGATGACCCGTATGTACCATCTTAATAAGTCCTCGCATCATCTGCTCACAGGCAGAGAAGTCGGCAATCACACCATCACGCAAAGGGCGGATTGTGCGAATGTTGTCGTGCGTCTTTTCATACATCATCTTTGCCTTCTCACCCACAGCAATCATCTTGTCTGTGCGGCGGTCAAGGGCTACTACCGATGGCTCATCTACCACAATCTTATCATCACTGATAATAATGGTGTTCGCAGTACCTAAGTCCATCGCGATCTCCTGGACAAAACTGAAAAATCCCATTCTAATTTACTATTTGACAATTTAACTTCGTTGACTTTTGTCACGACTCGACCAATCATGCAAACATGTTGGCGCTCGCTGCTCCAAAAGTTTCCTATTTACGATTTATTTCTCAAACCATGCATGGATGGCTGTATCATAGTGACTGCTGACACCAAAGGCTCGCGCTGCAAGCATGCGACGCTGTTCCTTCGTAGTCTCAGCACCCTGCTCCTTCAGCATATCCAGCAACACAGAGTATTCTGCTTTCGAAGGTACAATAACCACATCGTTGAAGTTCTTCGCAGCAGCACGAATCAGCGAGATGCCACCAATGTCTATCTTCTCGATGACGTCTTCCTCAATGGCTCCACTGGCTACGGTCTGTTCAAAGGGGTACAAATCAACTATCACCAGGTCGATCTCGGGAATCTCGTACTGCTCCATCTGCAGACGGTCACCGTCGTTGTCACGCCGTCCCAGAATACCCCCGAACACCTTCGGATGCAGTGTCTTCACTCGACCTCCTAAAATAGAGGGATAGGTGGTTACTTCCTCCACCTTCTGGCACTCATAGCCTAACGATTCAATAAAAGCCTGGGTGCCACCAGTCGAAAGGAACTTCACGCCCTCTTCATTCAACTTCTTCAACAGTTCATCCAACCCGTCCTTATGAAAAACCGAGATGAGTGCCGTCTTTATTCTCTTTGTATCAGCCATAAAAAGTATAACGTTATAATTTCATGAAAATGGACTGCAAAGTTAGTAAAAAGCGAGGATATTTCATCAAGTTTTTCCTAAAAAAAATAACTTTCACATATTTTATAATATAAATCAAGAGTTTTCTTATGCCCGCAAGGCTCTCATGGCATTTAGGACAGCAAGTACGGTGACACCGACATCGGCAAAGACAGCAAGCCACATGGTGGCGAGACCAAAGGTGGCAAGGACTAGTACTGCCGCTTTTATACCAATAGCAAACCATACGTTCTGACGAGCTATAGACAACGTGCTGCGAGCTATTCGAATGGCTTTGCCTATCTTGGATGGCTTGTCATCCATCAGCACGACATCTGCTGCCTCAATAGCAGCGTCACTGCCCAGACCGCCCATAGCGATGCCAATGTCGGCACGTGCCAGTACAGGAGCATCGTTGATGCCGTCACCGACGAATGCAACTTTTGTCCCTTTGACTTTTGTCCGTTGTCCGTTGTCCGTCGTCCGTTGTCCGTTAATAGCATCAACAAAAGCGACCTTGTCGGCAGGTAGCAGTTCTGCATGGTATTCGTCAATACCCAACTGCTGTGCCACATGCTCACCTACCTCACGACGGTCACCGGTCAGCATCACAATCTTCCTGACACCCAGGCGTTTCAACTGTGAAACAGCTTCGGCGCTGTCTTCCTTGATCTTGTCATTGATGACGATATGACCGGCATATTCACCGTCAATGGCTACATGGATGATGGTACCCACATGATGGCAGTCGTGCCAACGGGCACCTACGTTTTCCATCAGCCTTGTATTGCCCACACTGACTATGCGACCACCGACATTTGCCGTAAGGCCCTGACCAGCCGTTTCCCTGACATCTGATACCACACAGCCGTCTGATGCTTCGTCAGGAAAGGCATTTCGTAGGGCGGCACCGATGGGATGCGTCGAGTAGTGCTCTACATGGGCAGCCAGATGTAGCAGTTGTTGTTCGTCACAGGTATCGGGATGTATGGCTTCCACAGCAAACTGGCCATAAGTCAGCGTACCTGTCTTGTCGAACACTACGGTATCAAGTTTCGACAACACATCCATATAACCGGCTCCCTTGATAAGAATACCGTTGCGCGATGCTCCGCCAATGCCTCCGAAGAACGTGAGGGGGACACTGATAACCAGTGCACATGGACATGAGACGACAAGGAACATCAATGCACGGTAGAGCCAAGTAGAGAATTGACAATTGACGATTGAGAATTGACCCTCTGAAGAACTGAAGCATTGAAAAAGTGGTGGGACGATGGCGATAAGCAAAGCAGCAAACACCACAACGGGTGTATAGACGCGGGCAAACCTGGTGATGAAGGCCTCACTCTTCGACTTATGTTCACCGGCATGTTCCACGAGGTTTATAATCTTTGAAACGGTACTCTCGCCAAATGCCTTGGTAGTACGGACGCGGAGCATGCCAGAGAGGTTGACGCATCCGGAGATGACCTCGTCGCCTTCCTGAATGTCACGAGGTACCGACTCACCCGTCAGCGCCACCGTATCCAGCGCAGACGTACCCTCGACTACCACACCGTCGAGAGGAACCTTCTCACCTGGACGGATAACGATCACAGAACCGACAGTCACCTCATCGGGAGCCACATCCGTAGTCTGTAGTCTCCCCTTTTCTCTCCCTTTCGCGGGAGCTGGAGAAGGGGCTTCCTCTCCCCCTTGGGGGAGCTGGAGGGGGCTCTCTACATGTGCCACGTCAGGTCGTATGTCCATCAGGTGGGCAATGCTCTCACGGCTCTTGCCTTCAGCATAGCCCTCAAAGAGTTCGCCAACCTGGAAGAACAACATGACAAAGACTGCTTCAGGGAACTGTGTCTCGGCATCAGGCAGGAAGCCGATACACAAGGCTCCGATGGTGGCTACCGACATCAGGAAGTGCTCGTTGAATGCATCGCCGTGTGCAACTCCCTCAACGGCTTCCTTCAGCGTGTCGTGACCTATCAACAGATAAGGAACCAGATAAACCAATAGCAACTGCCACGTTGGTAGTGCCATGTTCTTCTCAACAATGACTGCTCCGACAAGCAGTATAACCGTAACCACAATCAGGACCAGCTGTTTCCTTAAGCTGTCATGATGATGTTCGTGATGATGCTCATGCTTGTGTTCGTGACCCTCATGATGATGCTCGTGTGAGCAGCATTCATGCTCGTGTTCATGATGATGTGTCATATTCTCTAATCTCTAAACATTAAACTCTCAACTTTAAACACTCAACTCTTTTATTCGTTGCAAAGGTACGGCAAGCTATTTGCAACCCGGTTGCAAACTCTCAAATCTTTCATTTTTTATTCTTTCATTCTTTTTTACCTTTGCACCAACAACTAAAGATTCCTATGCCAATGAAAAGAGCTTTAAAACTGACGATATCGACGCTGGTGCTGCTGACAGTAGCACTGACGGCAGGTTCCGATAACGGGCGGAGCAGCGAGAGCCTAAGTGCTTGCACAAATGGCCGAATCGTGACGAACGAAGGCGAAACCAACTATAAGGGGACGATGGAACGTCACGGTGTGAAGTCCGACCATCCAGCAGTCAGCAAAATAGGCAAAGGCTCTATTAGCTGTGGAACAAGAATGGGACTCTTCTGACCAACGTAACGGTCAAAAGAGTCCCATTTATCTGATACATGTATTCTGTCCTCTTATTTCTCAGGAATATCAGCCAAGGTATTCTTCAGTAGCTGCCAGAACGGTTCAACAGTAGCGATGAGAGCCCGCTCGGTGGTGGTGTGAGGCGACTTCATCGTCGGGCCAAGGCTTACAACATCAAGCAAGGGGTACTTCTCAAGGATGACCGAGCATTCCAGTCCTGCATGATCAACCTGTATGATGCCGTCCTCACCAAACAACTCCTTATACTCCTTGAGCAGCAGATTGAGGATTTCAGAATCGGGATCCGGATCCCAGCCGCCATAGCTGCCCGACGTCTCAACCTTCATGCCGGCCATGTTGAAGCAGGCCTCCAACATATCCACAATGTACATCTTCATGTCGCTGCGACTACTGCGGGCAAGAATCTTCAGTGTGGCCAAGCCGTCTTCTATATCGATAATGGCAAGGTTGCTCGATGTCTCCACGACATTGGGATAGGCAGGTATCATACGCAGCACACCGTCGTGACAGGCGAGAATGGCACTCACCAGGTTGTCCTGAATCTCTACAGGCAGCTGACGGGCGGGGAGTTCGACCTCCTCAACAAAGAACTCGATGCCGCTCTCTATACCCTTATACTCATCAATGAAGTCATTACGCCAGTCGTCGGCCACCTGCTTGATGGCACCGACAAGTCTCTTCGGCAGCGTCAGCACCACTTCAGCCTTAAAAGGTATGGCGTTACGCATGTTACCACCGTGCCAGCTGACCAGACGGGCATCGTCAATCTCGATAACGTCACGCAGGAAACGGGCCATCATCTTGTTGGCATTGCCACGGCCCTCATGGATTTCCAGACCTGAATGTCCGCCACGCAGACCTTTCAGCGTCACCCTGACAGCAGCGTCATCGGGATTAGTCTCTTCGTCCTTGAACCCTAACGTAGCGGTAACGTCTATTCCCCCGGCAGAACCGATGACAAACTTACCCCAGTGTTCCGAATCGAGGTTCAGGAGAATATCACCCTCCAGGGTTTCGTCATCCAGATCGTTGGCACCGAACATGCCAGTCTCTTCATCGGCGGTAATCAATGCATTAAGAGGGCCATGCACCAGTGTTTTGTCTTCCATAATGGCCATGATGGCAGCTACACCAAGACCATTGTCTGCACCAAGCGTAGTGCCTTTGGCTTTTACCCATTCGCCGTCTATCCACGGTTCAATGGGGTCGGTTTCAAAGTTATGTTTGCTCTCTGGTGTTTTCTGGGGCACCATGTCCATGTGAGCCTGCAGGATGACACCCTTGCGGTTCTCCATGCCTGGTGATGCAGGCTTACGGAAGATGATATTTCCAGCATTGTCCTTGAAAGCTTCTACACCGGCCTGCTTACCGAAGTCGAGCAGGAACTGCTGGATTTTCTCTAAGTGTCCGCTGGGACGAGGCACCTGTGTCAGTGCATAGAAGTTCTTCCAGATGCACTGTGGCTGTAGGTTCTGAATTTCGTTCATGATTATTATGTTTTGGTTAGTACTTTGTCGGAAAAAGCAGGCTGCACATCATGCATGGTGTGCAGCCTGTCTTGTTTGTTATTCGGCCTGATGATTAGTCAAGCTGTGCCAGCTTACCGTCAGAACCAAGCACATTCACAATCTTGTGGATATACATCTTCTTCATGTTCTCACGGGCAGGCTTCAGATACTGACGAGGATCGAAGTCTCCAGGATGCTCAGCCAGATGCTTGCGGATA
>CAJOQT010000036.1 GCA_905236875.1 uncultured Prevotella sp.
CTGTGTTCTCTTTAATCAAGTCGGTCGAAAAATTAATTGGCAACAATGAGTATGCTCTCGCTGCCTAATCGAAGTATAGTAGATTAAGAGCTTAATTTCTTCACAAGGTGAGGAAACGAGACGTCGCTCCGAGGATGTTGTTCCGAATCCGGAGATCAAGCGGCGCAGGTTAAATCGGAAATAGTCAGGTTGGGCCTCGACAGTCTGATGAAGTTTTAGAGGATAAGGGTGCTGTTGGTGGCCTAGGTCTTGTAGCATCACGAAAATGAAGTCTGGGATAAGCATGTAGAAAGCGTATGGTTTCCTTGTTCGGACGAGGGTTCGACTCCCTCCACTTCCACTAACGTTCCACTGGGGGAATCTCATCCTCGTGAGGGTTCTTTTAGTCGCTTCGCTTTGTAAAAGCGGCAGAGCCGAGCGCGACTCCCTCCACTTCCACCCTTATGGCAATAACGAACGGGGGCTGCAATTGTAGCCCCCGTTTGTTATTGTGCGCAGCGAGTCATGTAGAACTGCCGGAAGTCACTCCACTTGTAGTAAGGATAACTGTCGGTGGGTACTGGCAGTGTAGCTTCCTCGCCATTGAGCAGGCACTTCATGAGAATGTCGTTAGTGTTCTTCTTGTTACGATAGAACACCAGTTGGATGTTACTGGCTTTACAGGTTTCCCAGTTCTGGTAGCAGTTCTTCACCTCGTACGGGTCTTCTGGATCAAGGTCGGCACCGTTGATGCCCATGAGTACGGTTAGTGGACCGAGACAGGTGTCGTGACCAAAGCGGAGATCGGCAATGTGGTCGCTGCTTCCCCCGATGACTGCATCTACCTTCTTGATGATGTCCTGTAGAATGGGAATCATCTCATATTGCGGTCCGAAAACCCAGGAGTAACTTCCCAGGTTGTTCGTCTCCCACTCAACGGTCAACTCCTCGTCAGTGATAATGTTGCCCATCATACCCTCGTGGCCGATGCTGGGCAATGATGTATAGAGGTTGATGAGATTACTTCCTATATGATGCATGTTTCCCGGCAGCCCATCAGTGCTGGTGAAGATGCGGCTGATGATAATGTTCCTCAATGTGTCAATGGCGTGAAAGCGGTCTCGGTTCTTCTCGTAGCGGGGCTTCACGTTCTTGGGGAAGTCGTGCTTCACAGGGTTCTGTCTGTCCGTAGGAACAACACCGTCCAACGTGAAACGCGACGATTGTTCACGAATCTCAATAGTCGGATTACACTGCACCAGTTCCTGGCAGAAGGCAGACATGCTGAGTACGCAACGTCCTGACAGAGAGGAAATAGCGAGTACGTTGCCGCCCTTTTTGAATACTTCTGGAAAATCATTGTACATGGTACGGGCTATGCGCTGATGCTGTTCCCAACCCAGGTCGCTGAGTTCGCTCACACCAGTCATCAACTCCTCCTTTGCACTCATGAAACGTCCGTAAAAAGCTTCGCCTTCAGTCGTGAGCTGACGCTTGTCGTGGGCATAGGTCAGTAGGCTGTCTAACTCTCTGTATAAGAAAGCGTTCCAGTAATAACGCGAACCGTGACGGGCATAGTGGCTGATGTAGAAAGGTTCGTAGCCGCTGGGTGTCTTCGTCAGGCTTGTGGTGTTAAACTGATACGGATAGTCTGTACCGTATGCTCTCCTTGGGTCGGCCTTGAGCACGTCAAGGGCGTTACCCCGCTGCCCCCATGCCATCGTTACTGTCATGAGTGCGAGTAGCGTCGTGGCTACAAGAATTGATGTTCTTTTCATGTTGTTTTGGATGCTTGTTGACTGCAAAGATACGATATTTTTTCCAGCCAGCCAAATTTTTTTTCTGGAATCGTTTGTGGGTTACGGAAATAATGCTTACCTTTGTAAAGTAATATTTAATTCTAAATAATAAAGACTGCTATGAAGAAAATGAGAAGGCTGATGATGACCGTTGTGCCCGTCACATTGTTGCTGGCTGTTATGTGCAGCTGTGAGAAGGCGGTGTTTGACGATAATGTGCCGGCGAGTCCTGCCACTGGTGGCGAAAAAGTGGATGTTGTAATCAAGGTTTCTGAGACGGAGGATTATGTCAACTGTGATGTGACGCGCAGCAATGTGCCTGTGGCACAGGTATGTTCCAAACTGTGCTTTGCCGTCTATCAGAATGGCGAGCGTGTGAAATACGATAACCAAAAGGTGACAGACAGCGGTTTTGGACAGATTACGATGTCCTTGGATCAGGGCACCTACCAGCTACTCATCGTTGGACATAGTGGCACTGCCAACCCTACGACCACCAAGGCAGACCAGGTGAAGTTCACAAACCAGACGGCATCGGGTGGAACAGGTTTTACTGACACATTCTACTACTACGGTACCCTGACGGTAAGCAGCAATATGAGTGAGCAAAAATATGTTTTGAAGCGTGCTACGGCAATGTTTCGGCTGATAACGACTGACAGCAAGCCTGCTTCAGTCAAGCGTTTCTATTTTTATTATACTGGCGGTAGCGGCCAGTTGGATGCCACGACGGGTTACGGCAATGTGAACTCACAGCAGAAGGTGTATATCGATCTGGATGCATCGACTGACGGAAAGCCGTTGACACTGGAGGTCTATACCTTCCCCCATCAGGAATCTAAGATAGTGACGTTTAAGATTGAAGCATTGGGAGACAACGACCAGACGCTTTACTCGAAGGAGTTAAAGGCTCAGATGGAGCGGAACGTTATTACGCAATATTCTGGCAATTTCTTTACTTCTACAACCCCCGACCCTCCTACTGATCCCAGTACGCCTGACAACAATTCGTCAGTACTGGTGGATACGGAGTGGGGGAATCTGCTGGAATATACTTTCTAAAAAACACATGAAGCTGGACAAAAACATAAAGCTATGGAAAAAGAAGTAAGCGAGGTGCTGTTGAGAAATGTAGCCGTTCTCTCCAGTCATTCGGAGAAGGAGGACGGTATGATGCCGGAAGGGTCGGCCCCGATGCCTTCTGTAGAGAGTGTGAAGAAGATTGTGACGCTGGTTAAGTGTATCCTGTTCAGTGACTACTTTCACAAACGGCAGCCCGATGAACAAATCAGAGCCTATTATATCGGTGTGAATATGGAAGAGCTTTATAAGCTCCTGAACACGCAGATTGCCCGTGGCCTCCTGTTCTGTAGCTGTATGAACGAGGGCGAAGCCATGGAGAAAGCCCAGGGATTGGCCCTTCAGTTCATTGATCATCTGCCAGAAGTGAAGCGTCTGCTCTATACTGATGTGGAGGCAATGTTCAACAACGACCCTGCCGCCACAAACTATGGTGAGGTTATTTTCTGCTATCCATCACTGAATGCCATGACACACTATCGCATTGCACATGTACTGCATCAGATGGAAGTGCCGGTCATTCCTCGTATCATTACGGAGCTGGCACACTCAAAGACAGGTATCGACATTCACCCAGGGGCTCAAATCGGTGAGTATTTCTCCATTGATCACGGTACGGGTGTGGTGATTGGCGAGACCACCATTATTGGTAATCATGTTGCACTGTATCAGGGTGTTACGTTGGGTGCTAAGAGTTTCAAGTACGATGAGAACGGAAATATGTTGAATGTTCCTCGTCATCCTATTCTGGAAGACAATGTTACGGTTTATTCCAATGCTTCAATTCTGGGACGTATTACCATAGGTCACGACTCTGTGGTTGGTGGTAACATATGGCTTACACACGACATACCGCCTCACTCCCGTATTCTGCAGAGCAAGGCGGTGGATGTCAGTTTCAGCGGAGGGCTGGGAATATAGTTAACTATATTTCAGCGTTCAATTGTAATGTTGTCGTTTTTGAGTGCGGGTGTCTGTTGTGCCCAGCGGTAGTAGGTGTCCCAGTTGCCTGATGTCTTTCTGAAATCGAACTGAGCAGTGCCTATCTCGCTGTGGTAGCGGTCATAGTATCTCATGGTTCCACTGAAATAGCGGGAGTTGATAGTAAAGTTGGAGATGCGGACCTGTTCACCGTTCTCGTACTTGATGTAGATGGTTCCCCAATCCACTTCCCAGTAAAAATAGCGGTGGTAGGCACGCGAGGTGTTGCCCAGATAGTCTATCTGCTCACCCTGACCTGTAGTGGCTCCGCTGGTGTAGCTGCTGCCATCACGTGAGAAGCGCATGATGGTGTAATACTCGGCATAGTTCTCGTAGCCCCAGTAGTCATAATAGCTCTCTCCCATGTAGCCCTCCCATTCACCGGAAAGGTCGTATGCGATTTCCTCGTCGGTCTCGCAGCTGGTAAATGCGGTCATCGTGAGTACTGACATGAGTACTACAACGATATTGGTAAAATACTTTTTCATAACGATATCTGTTTTTGTTAATAATTTTCTTGCTGCAAAGATAGGCATATTTTTCCTACATATCAAGGTGTTTCTCCTATTTTGTGATAGGGAATTTCCTATTTCGTTTTTTTCTTGCCGAAGTCATCGTCGATGCGAATGAATGCTGCAACGATAAACGTGATGACACACAGTCCCATGACCAGAATGAAGAACGGTCGGTAGCCCATACTGTCCTTCATCCAGCCAGATACCATGCCTGGCAACATCAGACCCAGATATGAGATTCCTGTACAGATGGCGTAATGTGACGTTTTGTATTCGCCCTGACTGAAGTAGAGCATATAGAGTGTCAGTGCCGTGAAACCCAAGCCATAGCCGAACTGCTCGAAAAACAGACAGCTGCTGATGAGTACAAGGTTGTCGGGCATGGCGTAGCTCAAATAGACATAGACGATATCTGGCAGGGTGATGGCGCAGACCATCGGCCACAGCCAGCGTTTCAGTCCGTCGCGGCTGGCAAGCCATCCTCCCACGATGCCGCCAAGCATGAGTCCGATGAGTCCTACGGTTCCGTTAGCCAGTCCGAACTCTTGAGGTGAAAGTCCCAGGCCGCCTTCGGAGTTGGGACGTTGCAGGAACGTGAGGCTCATCTTCGTCAGCAGTGCTTCTGGGAAGCGGTAGAGTAGCAGGAAGAGCATGGCGAACACCGTCTCACGGACAGGGAACTTACGGAAGTAGGAGACGAAGGTCGATTTGAGGTTTGAGGTTTGAGGTTTGAGATTTCTTTGTTTCTCCGGTTGTGGCATGATATAGGAATGGTAGAGCCAGAGTCCGATGAAGAGTGCTGCCAGTCCGTAGAATATCAGGCTCCAGGTAAAGGCTTTCTCATCCTTGAAATATACCTGCAGGATGCCTGCAATAGGTATGAGCACGCCGTTGCCGAAAATGACGGCAAGCCGGTAGAACGTATTACGGATGCCCACGAACCACGCCTGCTGGTGGTCTGTCAGCTCCAGCATGTAGTATCCGTCAGCGGCAATATCGTGGGTCGCGCTGCTGAAGGCCATCAGGAAGAAACAGGCCATCGTGCCTTGAAACCAAAAGGGCGTGTTCAGCGTGAAGGCTACACCGGCCAGTGACGAACCTAGGAGAGCCTGCATAAGCAACACCCACCAGCGCTTGGTCTTGTACAGATCAACAAACGGACTCCAGAAGGGCTTGATGACCCAAGGCAGCCCTAACCAGCTGGTATAGAGGGCTATCTCTGTGTCACTCATGTCGAGTTGCATATACATGACGACTGCGACGGTCATGACGACGACGTTGGGCAGACCTTCACCTATATATAATGTAGGAATCCAGGTCCAGGGATTTCTTCTTGAATTTTGAGCTTT
Source organism: uncultured Prevotella sp. (assembly GCA_905236875.1). Taxonomy (GTDB): domain Bacteria; phylum Bacteroidota; class Bacteroidia; order Bacteroidales; family Bacteroidaceae; genus Prevotella. The sequence goes on from CAJOQT010000036.1 coordinate 5,704, forward strand.
GGGTTTTGAAACTTGCGTGTTCATTAATAAATCTTTTTAATTTCTGCACCGCGATAGTAGTGCAGAAGAATTTGGTCATAGTTATAGCCTTGTGTACTCATGACGGCAGCACCGATCTGGCAGAGTCCGACACCGTGTCCCCAGCCGGCTCCTGTCAGGATGAAACGGCCGTTCTGCTTATCGACTACAAATGCCGAACTGTAGAGGTGACTGCGGCTCAGGGTACGGCGTATCTCCAGTTCCTTGCCAATGGTGAACGAGTTCTTCGTGCCTACTATCTTCAGTTTCCAGATTCGTCCGCTCTTGCCGCGTTCCAGGGGGATAAGGTCGGTGATCGTGCCCAGATCTGTCTTCAGCTTCTCGCTAACCAGTTCCGTCAGTTCTTCTGTCGAATATTCCACTTTCCAGCGGTAAAACTCGGTGGTCTCCTGGTCGTAGTCGTTGAGTACCTGCGACAGTATCTCCTTGTCGTTTGTGTTGCAGAAGGCATCGGGTGTGGTACGAATCCACTTCTCGGCATTCTTTTCCTTCGACAGATCTTCCGTACGGGTGCTCAGACGGTTGTCGGGAATAGCCAGCAGGTATGGCTTGCGGGTGTCTTCCCAGCAGTATTGGAACTCCTCCGTCATACCACCACAGCATTTTCCGTAACGGGCATCACAGATCTCGTCTTCGTACATCAGGATCTGGCCTTTGGTTGCTTTGACGGCAGCATCTACCGAACGGTTGCTGGCTTTGGTGATTCCCTGGTAGCGCTGACAATGGTCGTCGGCGCAGACGTCGAAGATCTGGTGGTCTTCGCGGTCGTACCAGCGTATCAGCTCGTCGTCCTTCTTGATAAACGAGAAGAAACTGTTCTGTCCGCTGTTCAGTTGCTTGCGCTTCTCCATCTGTGCCAATAGCCACGAACGACTGATGACGGCATGTGCCTTCAGCAGTTCAATGCTGCTTGTTGCGCTCATCTCGCTTGAAATGACGCTGACGAGGTACTTCTCGACGGGTAGCAGGTTAATGGCAGTTATCTTGTCGGCTTCGACCACCAGACGCAGTGTGCCGTTGAACACCTGTGTCTCCTTGCGTTCCCAGTGGAAGTTGACACCGATGGTGACGTCGTAGAGCGAGAATGAGGCATCGTTCTGCTGTGGCGTGAATGTCAGCTCACGGTATTGGTTGCCGTTCCAAAGGATGCCGCCTTCGCTAAACTCCACCAGCTGTTCTCCCTCAATGGTCTCGCCCTTGGCTGTATAGGGAGCATTAAGCGCGAAGTGTATCTTCTGTCCGCTGACGATGCCCACGCTGACCTCTGGTTGTTTGGAGGTTTGAGGCTTGGGGCTTGAGGCTTGTGATTTCTCTGACGGTTGCAGTTTTAGCAGTTCTATGAGCCGGTGCGTGTCATCAGGTGTGAAAGATACCTCACGCAGGATGCCGAAAGCTGTTTCAGGTGTTATGCGTTCGAAGTCTTCCTGTCTTGGGGTAATCATGAGTCCGCCCATGTCGAGTGCTCCTGGCGATATGATGTACTGTCTGTCGCCTTCGGCATAGTAGCAGTCTGGACGGTGCTTGCGTCGTGGGAACACTACGTTCATGCAGGTATTGCCTGTCCGCCAGCTGATGATGTTCATCATGGGTTCTGGACTTGACGTTAGTGGGTTGTCCGTTGTCTTCTGAAGAGCCATGTACAGCTTCTTGAACAGCCGACGGTCATTCTCTGCCGACTGGCTGCGGATGAGTAAGGCTGTGCAGGGATAGTCGTTGATGAGGAATATGCCTTCATCCGTTGTCCACTGGATAACGGGTGTCAGGTTGCGGCAAAGTCGCTGCCAGGCGTTCTGCAGGGGCAATATGCCACTGGTGCCTGCCTGCAGGTGAGCGTGGTCGGGTGCCGATGCGCCGCACTGCGGACCGTTGTAGAATACCATCAGCTCCGGATACTCCGTCAGCAGGCGGTATATCTCCTTATATAGGGTCTGTATGCGTTGGGGCTGGTGGGTTGTCATTGGTATCGTGTAGTGCGTAGGCAGGATGGGGTAGGGGTTGACCAGCAGTTCCATCTTGTCGCCAAAAGGTTTCTTGATCTGTTCCTGCGGACGGTTCTGCTCACAGAGGAAGCAAGGGCGTTCCGCAATGGCTTTCCGGTCGATGCTGGCTCCTGTCGATACCATGCGGGCCGGATTCCATTGTACCTGCATGGTGAAATTCTCTTCCGTCAGTTCGCGGGTCTCCACATTGCGCAGGTCACGATAGCGTTGACGGGCATCGTCCCATTTCTCCAGCTGCCGGTTGAAGAAACGCTGCATGATAGAGTCGCCCAGCAGATCCTTCTTACCTTGAGTCATCTGCTGGCGTGCCATCACCTCCAATGTACGCAGACGGTCTTTGTAGAGGTTGTTGGCATTGATTTTGTCGATACTCAAGGCTGCGTCGCTGTTACCTCCCCACCGACGGCAGAGGTACAGCTCGGAATAGATACGTCCGATGCGATAGTGACGTGAGAAGATGAGTCCTAAGGCATAGTCCTCGCCGTATGAAGTGTTCGGGAATTGTATCTGGCGGAGCAGGGGAGTGAAAAATGCACGTGGTGCCCCTAACCCGTTGATGCGTAACGCATTATTTGGACCGTTCTCATCAGTCCATTCCTTATGGTCGATGAGTCCTGGTGGCAGTGTGTTCAAGTCGAAGTCACACATGCGGTAGCTGCCAACCACCATCGCAGCATGTTGGCGACGGAAGGCATCGACGATGGTCTGCAGCGTTTTGGGGCTGGAGTACAGGTCGTCACTGTCCAGTTGCACTGCAAAACGTCCGCAGCGGTCGTCGTTGATGGCCATATTCCAGCAGCCGCCAATACCTAAGTCGGTTCTTTCCGGGGAAAGGACGATTAGTTTAGAGCTTAGAGTGTAGGATGAAGAGTTCTTTGCAGAGCAAAGCGGCAAAGCCGAGCGTGCTGGCGCTTCACCGTTTGTGCTTGTCTGCCCTTGCTTATGGGCGATAGCAAACTCTAAACTTTCAACTCTACACTCTAAACTTTCCAGAATCTCCCTGGTTCCGTCCGTCGAATGGTTATCTACGACGATGACGTTGTAAGGGAAGGTCGTCCGTTGGGTCAGCGCGCTTTTTACTGCGTCGGCAATGGTCTTGGCACGGTTAAAGACGGGAATGATAACGCTGGCCTCTACAGGAAATTCCTGTTCCTGGAAATCCGGCTCGCGATAGTTGAGCGTGTCAATCTTTGCACCGATTAGTTCCAAATGGGCGGTCACAGCCTGTTCCATCTCGATCTGTACCTCGCGGTTGGCAGGGTTCACGTAGTCAAACTGCTTCTCGCCAGAAGCGCGCAAGTCGGTTTCCTGTTCTGTATAGAGGTACTCGTTCAGGTGGAACAGCGTACCCTCACGACTCAGGAACAGGCGTAGGGCATAGAGTCCTGCATACTGGTACTCGCGGTCGGCATCAGTCGTCGCAAACTTATGCACCAGCGAGGTCTTGATGAGCAGCAGCGAACCGAAGTCGAAATCATCGCGCAGCGAACCCAGCTGGTAGTCAATGACGGGGTGGTTCTCACGCTTAGTCCCTTGCACCTCGTGTTTCATGACGAAGCGGTCGCTATATACCATTGCAGCATTCGAGTCGCGGGCTACCCGGAGCATGCGCTCCAGTGCCGTTTGTCCGAATACGACGGGCACCGCCTTGGTCAGCAGCAACACGTAGTCGGCGGCTGCATTCTCGGCAATGTGCATGATTGTCTTCGAACTCGTCAGGTTCTTCACCGTCAGCAGACGACAATCCTTGGGTGGTTCCAGCTCTGTCTGACAAAGCAGGTAAATGTTCTGTACGGTTTTGTTGTTTCGCAACTGGACTACGGTCTGCTCCGCATCCTCCAGGCAGTTGCATGCCAGGAAACAGTCAATTTTTTGTCGCACTAGATTCTTTTTCGTTTAATGTTGTCGATAGGTGATTACTCTCCTAATTTATATATTGGGTACAAATGTACAAAGAAAAAAACAAATAACAATCAATTGCCTTAAAAAAATTAATTATTTTTGTCAAGAACCGTCTTCTGCCGGACATTATACCTTTCAGAATAAGACATTTTCTACTTTTTTGTGCAATTTTCTTGCAAATTGTTTGTTTATTTCGCAAAAAAGTTATACTTTTGCACGCAAATTCGGAGAAATTGTATAATTATTGAAGAATTGAAAGGTTCAAGTTATGACGATACAGAATGTTTACTTTTACGGCTATTACTTTTACTTTGCAGGGAACTGTGAAGCGGTAGGCCGTAATTAAGAATGAAAAATGAAAGAATGAGAAAATGAAATAAGGTCCCGCTTCACAAAAGAGTGATAGCGGGATTTTTCATTAAATCGAAAAAAGGAAATCGAAAATATAAAAGATGAAGAGAATAGCGATACAAGGACTGATAGGGTCGTTCCACGACATTGCGGCACACCTGTATTTCGAGGGAGAGCAGATACAGCTGATTTGTTGTGCGACCTTCGAACAGGTCTTCGACAATATGCGACAGGACCCGACGATGATTGGAATGGTGGCTATCGAGAACACCATTGCCGGCTCATTGCTTCATAACTACGAGCTGCTGCGTGATAGCGGGACGACGGTGGTGGGCGAGCACAAGCTGCATATCTCACATTGCATCTGCTGCCTGCCTGAAGACGACTGGAGCACTATTACGGAGGTTCATTCGCATCCTGTAGCCCTGATGCAGTGTCGCCAGTTTCTGGCACAGCATCCACATCTGAAGAATGTGGAGGCAGAGGATACGGCAGGTTCTGCGAAGATGATTGCCGAAGGTCAGCAGAAGGGGTGGGCGGCCATCTGTCATGCGGAGGCTGCAAGGCTCTATGGCCTGAAGGTGCTCGAAGACCACATTGAAGATAACAAGCACAACTTCACCCGTTTCCTTGTAGTGTCAAATCCCAACAAGGCCGACATGTTGCGTCCGCTGACGGAGACCAATAAGTCGAGTATCGTCTTCTCGCTGCCTCATGAGGAAGGTTCGCTCTCACATGTGTTGGCTATTCTCTCGTTCTACAAGATCAATCTGACGAAGATCCAGTCTCTGCCCATCATCGGCCGCGAATGGGAGTATCTGTTCTATGTTGATGTGATGTACGATGACTTGACACGTTATCGTCAGTCCATTGATGCGATTATACCACTTACAAAGGATCTGAGAATCCTTGGGGAATATAAAGATGCGCCCACCCCTGGCCCTTCCCAAAAGGAGGGGAATCAGAATGCCAATACAAAATGATAATAAACAAAAATACAATTGAATATAATGGGAACTATCAATAGCAAAAGTAATCAAAGTCCCTCCCTTGGGGAGAGGTTCTCGCCTTGCGGGCGACCTGAGGTCGAGCGGGGGTGGGCTCCTGCCGACCGCCTTTCATTAGTACAGGAATATTACTTCAGCAGGAAGCTGAAAGAGGTGGCACAGATGAATGCCGAGGGCAAGGACATTATCAGCCTTGCTATAGGCAGTCCTGATATGCCGCCGTCGGAGGAGACGATAGAAAAACTGTGCGAGGTGGCTCACCTTCCTAATGCTCACGGCTATCAGCCGACGATGGGAACGCCAGAGCTGCGTGAGGCAATGACACGCTTCTATAAACGCTGGTACGGCGTGGAGCTGGATTCGAAGACGGAGATTCTGCCGCTCATCGGTTCGAAGGAAGGCATCCTGCATGTGACACTGGCCTTCGTCAATCCAGGCGATGCTGTGCTGGTGCCCAACCCTGGCTATCCTACCTACACGTCGCTGTCTAAGATTCTGGGAGCGAAAGTCGTGAACTACGACCTGCGTGAGGACAATGGCTGGCAGCCGGACTTCGACCAGCTGGAAGAAATTGTAAATTGTAAATCGTTAAATTGTAAATTACTATGGGTGAACTATCCTAATATGCCTACCGGAGGTCGTGCCAGGAAGGAGACCTACGAGCGTCTTGTGGAGTTTGCCCAGAAGCATCATATTGTCGTAGTCAACGACAATCCCTATAGTTTTATCCTCAGCGAGGAGCATCTCAGCATTTTGCAGGTGCCTGGCGCCAAAGATTGCTGCATCGAGTTCAATTCTATGTCGAAGAGTCATAACATGCCTGGCTGGCGTGTCGGTCTCTGTGCCACGAATGCCCAGTTCATCCAGTGGATCCTGAAGGTACAGTCGAACATCGAGAGTGGCACATTCCGAGGCATCCAGCTGGCAGCCGCGGCTGCCTACGACAATAGTGACGAGTGGCATTGTGAATATAACATCAACATTTATGCCCGCCGTCGCCGCTATGCCGAGCAGATCATGGATGCGCTGGGATGTACCTATGACAAGAACCAGGTGGGTATGTTTCTCTGGGGCAGGATTCCTGACTCTGTCCGGAATGTGGAGGACCTGACGGAGCGTGTGCTCCATGAGGCCCGTGTATTCATCACTCCCGGCTTCATCTTCGGCTCCAATGGCGAAAGGTATATCAGAATATCACTTTGCGCCAGAGAGGAGAAAATAATGCAAGCTTTAGACAGAATAAGCAAGTTAATGACAGAATAACATAATAACGAATACAATATGGAACTGGAACTTCAACCGTTGAAATTACCGAGTGACTACGAACGTCCCTTCGTGATAGCAGGCCCGTGTAGTGCTGAGAGCGAAGAGCAAGTGATGAACACCGCCAGACAGCTGGCCAGCTTCGGCTGCCACAATTTCCGTGCCGGCGTATGGAAGCCACGTACCAAACCCGGCGGCTTCGAGGGACACGGTGAACCTGCCCTTGTCTGGATGAAACAGGTGAAGCAGGAAACAGGCATGCTCGTCGCCACGGAAGTGGCCACGCCAGAGCATGTGGAGCTGACGCTGAAATATGGCATTGACATTCTGTGGATTGGTGCCCGCACGTCGGCTAACCCCTTTGCAATGCAGGCATTAGCCGATGCTCTGCGAGGCGTTGACGTGCCTGTTTTCGTCAAGAACCCCGTCAATCCTGACCTGGAACTGTGGATTGGTGCGATGGAACGTCTGAACCAGGCAGGTATCAAACGTTTGGCTGCCATCCATCGAGGCTTCTCCAGCTACGACAAGAAGATCTACCGTAACATGCCCATGTGGCAGATCCCCATTGAACTGAAACGTCGCATACCTGACCTTCCCGTCATCTCTGACCCCTCACACATTGGAGGTCGTCGCGAGTTGATAGCACCACTCTGTCAGCAGGCTATGGACCTGGGCTTCGAGGGACTTATTGTAGAGAGCCACTGCGACCCGGACAAGGCATGGAGCGATGCCAAGCAACAGGTGACACCTGACGTGCTTGATTATATCCTGTCGCTGCTTGTCATCCGTGACGAGAAGGTGACGACAGAGGGCATCACACAGCTGCGCAAGCAGATTGACGAGCTGGACAACCAGCTGATGGACCTGCTGTCCAAGCGTATGCGCGTCTGCCGTGAAATCGGACAGTATAAGAAGGAGCACAATATGACTGTGCTGCAAACCTCGCGCTACAATGAGATTCTCGACAAGCGTGGTGCACAGGGTTCACTCTGCGGTATGGCTCCGGAATTTGTTGCCAAGGTGTTTGAGAATATCCACGAGGAGAGTGTTAGACAACAGATAGAGATCATTAACAAGTAGAGACCCACCCCCAACCCCTCCTTGGAGGGAGGGGAGTGGTTAGCTCTGCAATATTACAATAGTTTAACAAGTATGTAGAATTGCCCCCACAAACATTCTACTCCCCTCCCTCAACAGGGAGGGGATGGGGGTGGGTCTGTATGA
>CAJOQT010000037.1 GCA_905236875.1 uncultured Prevotella sp.
CCTGTTGATGGAGGGGTGAGGGAAGGTTGTTGGGCTGCATGGCCACGCACTGTATGGAGGTCTGCATGGTGATGCCGCTGGCGAGCTTGAAGATGTCCGTCGATTTGCGGGTATGTCTCGAAGCATTGTCGCGGCTCATGTAGCGGTTCATGATGATACCACCCCAGTCCATCGATGCCGTGCTGTTGCGGCAGAAGGGACGCAGGGTCAGGTCGAACGGCTGGCAGCTACCGTTCCCACCGAAAACCCCTACTGGCCGCAGTGGTTCCGTATCTGGCTGCTTGCGATGGTGGCACAGTGGAAGGGCCTCAACCCACGCTACGGCAACTCGACAGCACCGCTGCTCATTTCGAAGCAGGCCTACAACAAGTCGAGCTTCTGCCGGCTGTTGCTGCCCGAGGAGCTGCAATGGGGATATACCGACCTCCTGAACCTCGAAGACAAGAAAGAGGTGCTGCAGGCCATGAGTCAGATGATGCTTATCAACCTCGACGAGTTCAACCAGATCTCGGCCCGCACACAGGAGGGTTTCCTGAAGAACGTTATCCAGCTGTCGCGGGTGAAGGCGAAACGTCCCTACGGCAAGCATATCGAGGACTTCCCACGTCTGGCTTCGTTCATTGCCACCACCAACATGGCCGATGTGCTGGCCGACCCCACAGGCTGTCGCCGCTTCTTCGGCGTGGAGCTGACAGGTCCCATCAATGTTTCCACACTGCCCAATCACGAACAGCTCTATGCCCAGGCCCAGGCGCTGATTGACGAGGGTGAGCCTTGCTGGTTCGACAAAGAGCAGACGAAGCTCATCATGCGTTACAACCGTCAGTTCCAGCTGCTGTCGCCTGCCGAGCAGTATTTCCACGAACGCTACCGTGCGGCCTCTACGGATGAAGATGGCCAGTGGCTCACGGCCGCCGCCATTTTCAACCGCATCAAGAAAGGTGCCGGCACTGCCCTCAAGCAGACCAACCTCGTCGGCTTCGGACGTATGCTCGCCAACCTCGAAGGCATGCAGCGACGCCGCTCTGCCTACGGCACAGAATACCTTGTTAAGGAAAAATAACGGCTAAAATTCGTCATTTTACAAAAAATCTATCATTCTATCACTATATCTGTCACTTGGAAAACCTATTGACTGAAAGCGACTTACAAGGCTAGTGATAGAATGATGGTTTTTTTAACATCATTGTAACTACCATTAGAACTGTTCAGCTAAACAACATATTCCAGGCGACAATTGCCAGAATGAGTTCAGAAATAGCTATTAGGAGGAATCTGATATAGTCTTGTTTTATGGACCAGATGATGTCATTGATGATTACCTTGTCAAACAACCAGTGTTGCGTACCTCCCGGGAAAAGTTTCTTCTGATGCCGTGAGTGCCAAGAATGTCTATAGTCGTTCCATCCAATGGGAGAGGAACACGTCACTGAGGGAGTACGTAGTGCCATTGATGGCAATATCATCGTTGAGCAGTCCTTTTTCGCAGAGGGCATCGGCAAGACGACGTGATACAGAAGGCGTCCCAATCTTATGATCTTTTAGAAAGGCTGAGGCTGTAATCTGTTGCACGCTTCCTTCTTTGGCTACAGCAATAAGATAGTCCCATTGCTTGTCAGTCAGCATTTGGCGATATTGCAGATATACAGTCTCGCCCTGCTTCATCAGTTGTTCACAGGCAATCTTGACATCGTCAATGGTGACGGTTTTGCTCCCGTTAGCAAAAACTGTATGACAAAGTTGCTGGGTGTAATAGGTGTGACGACGAGTCCAGTCTAAGATAAACTCCAAGGCTTCATCGGTAATCTTGCGATGACGGTCATTAAACAGTTGTCGGATAAAGGTTGAATAGGACTCTGTGGAAATCTTATCGAGACTTACAAACGCAGTACTGCTGTAGAAGGGCTTTTTCTCATTGGCAAAGATATCTGCCATCAGATGCTTCTTGCTCCCACAGAAGATGAAGGTCAGGTTGTGTGTCTGCTGGATATATGTACGCAACAGGGCTTCCATGTTCTGTTCTGGATAGTCACGAATTTGCTGGAACTCGTCAATGGCAATCACTATATGCTCATTCTGACTGTCGAGAAAATCGAAGAGTCCTCGCAATGTATATTCTTTTTCATGAGCCGTTTGGTAGGCAATCTGCAATTGTGGTTCACCAGTGATGTTGTCAAACGACAGCTGTGGGCGTAATGATTTAATAAACTCCAGCAACTTTTCGCCCATTGTCGTCTTTGTTGGGAACGCCCTCATGGTAGCCTCTGCCATCAGCTTGATGAAGTCATCAATATTGCGTGAAGCAAAGATGTCGAAATAGACGGTATGAATATCAGGCCTTACGTCTTTGAGTTCGTCGAACAGGCGTAGTATCAATCCTGTCTTTCCCATACGACGCTGTGAAATCAGTGTCATATCACTGCTGTTAATACAGTTACGCAACATCAGTCGCAGCTCTTCCTCGCGATCGCAGAATAGTTCTTTCGATTCGTATGACTTGATTACAAACGGGTTCTCCATACCTCTTCTATTTAATTAAGTTGGTAATTCTGCTGCAAAGATACAAATTATTTTTGATTACACAAAATGTGTAACACAAAATGTGTAATGATTACTGGAACGACTTCGATCCGACAGAACAGGATCTCTACTATAAGATTGACGACTGGACTTAAGGGCCCAGTCGTCAATCTTTTTTATGCTTCGCGTTTGTTGTTCCTCGTTGCTATGATGAAGTAGGAGATGAGGAGCAGGTAGGCTGCGAGTGAGAGCCATTCGGACAGGGGGTTCTGCCACCACGTCTCGTAGTCGAACTTCACGTCGGCGAAACGTAGGATGGCGCTGACCACACCCATCAGGGCACCGCCGGCAATGAAGCCGGAGGCGATAAGGTTACCCTTCTCACCGCGTTCCTTGTTGACGGCGGCATCCTTCGAACGCGTCGTCACGAACCAGTTGATGAGACCGCCTACGACCAGCGGCGTGTTCAGATTCAGGGGAATGAACATACCCAGCGCAAAGGGTAGGGCGGGAACCTTACAGAGCGTCAGCACCACAGCCAGCGCGGCACCGATGCCGTATAACAGCCAGGGAGCACCGACACCGTTCATCAGCGGGTCGATGACAGCAGCCATCGCATTAGCCTGCGGAGCAGCCAGCTTGCCGGAGGCAAAGCCGTAAGCCTGGTCGAGCACGATCATGACACCTACCACCGTGGCTGCGGACACCAGTGTGCCGAGGAACTTCCACGTCTCTTGCTTCTTCGGCGTCGTACCCAGCCAGTAGCCGATCTTCAGGTCGGTGATGAACGAGCCTGCCACCGAGAGTGCCGTACATACCACGCCGCCCATGATGAGTGCAGCAATCATGCCACTCACACCCTTCAAGCCTACGGCCACCATGACGACGGAGGCGAGGATAAGCGTCATCAGCGTCATGCCGCTTACGGGGTTCGATCCCACGATGGCAATGGCATTGGCTGCCACCGTTGTGAAGAGGAAGGCGATGATGATGGTCAGCACGATGGCGACGGCAGCAAACAGCAGGTTACCCTCCATGACTCCAAACCAGAAGAACAGGAAGGTGCAGATGACTGACGTGATGACAGCAATAGCAATAAACTTGAAGCTCAGGTCCTTGTCTGTTCGTGGAGTGCTCTCCGTTGGGTCGTTTGCCTGTTTGGTCGTCTGGCCTTTTGTCAGCCGGGTGATGCTTCCCTTGATGATGCCCCACGACTTGATGATACCGATGATGCCCGACATGGCAATGGCACCGATGCCTATTGACTTGCCGTAGGCCTTGAAAATCTCTTCGGGCGTCATGTCACCGACAGCGGTTGTGATGGAGGGATCCCACGTGTTCAGTACCGTGTCGCCAAAGAGCAGTGCCATGCCTGGAACGAGCAGCCACCACACGGCCAGTGAGCCGATACAGATAATGAGCGTGTAACGCAGTCCGATGATGTAACCCAGACCCAGCACGGCAGCACCCGTATTGAGCGAGAACACCATCTTGGCCTTCGATGCCAGCCACTCACCACCAGCGACCATGCGAGACGTGAATACCTCGTTCCACAGTCCGAAGGTGGAAACGACGAAGTCGTAGAGTCCACCCACCAGACCTGCAATCAGCAGGGGCTTGGCCTGGCTGCCGCCCTTCTCGCCGCTCATCAGCACCTGTGTGGTTGCCGTAGCTTCAGGGAAGGGGTATTTGCCGTGCATGTCCTTGACAAAGTACCTGCGGAACGGTATGAGGAACAGGATGCCCAGAATGCCGCCCAACAGGGAGGCGAGGAACATCTTGAAGAACGACACATCGTCGAAATGGTACTTGGACTGCAGGATATAGATAGCCGGCAGCGTGAAGATGGCACCTGCCACCACAGCACCAGAACAGGCACCGATAGACTGGATGATGACATTCTCACCCAGTGCCTTCTTACGTTTGGCAGCAGCCGACACACCCACCGCGATGATGGCAATGGGAATGGCTGCCTCAAACACCTGACCGACCTTCAGGCCGAGGTAGGCGGCAGCAGCCGAGAAGATGATGGCCATGATGATACCCCATGTCACCGTCCACACATTCACTTCCGGAAATACCTTGTCTGCCGGCATCACCGGCTGGTATTCCTCTCCGTCTTTGAGTTCCCTAAACGCATTTTCAGGTAACTCAAACATCTCTTTTTCTTTCTCTTTCATCTTTTATTCTTTTATTCTTTTATTCTTTTATTTTTTTATTTTTTTATTCTTTCAACAACTTTCTCTATCCTCTCCAGTCCTTCCATGAGCAATGCCCGCGGACAGGCCATGTTGATGCGGATGAACCCCTCGCCTGCCGTAGGGCTGTATATAGTACCGCTGGATACCCACACCTTGCCCTCACGATAGAGCCTGTCGGCCAGCTCGTCGCTGCCGATACCCAAGGCACGGATGTCAACCCACGCCAGATAGGTGCTTTCCAGCTCCATCACCTTCAGCTGTGGCAAGCGCTCGGCAAAGAACCGGCACAGGGCATCGTAGCTGCCTTTGAGATAGAGACATAACTCATTCATCCAGTCTTCACTCTCGTTGTAGGCCGCTATCAGTGCCTCCGGACCGAACGAATTGAGGTCGCATACCTCGTGGATATTGATGGCACGGTCGATGCGGCGGCGCAAGGCGGCATCATGGCAGATGATGTTGGCCGTCTGCAGGCCGGCGATGTTAAACGACTTCGATGCGGAATTGCAGATAACGCTATTGTCGCGGCAGGCCTCGCTCACGGCAGCAAACGGCTGGAAACGGTAGCCGGGCATCACGATCTCACAGTGTATCTCGTCGCTGATGACCCGTACGCCGTGACGCAGACAGATGTCATTCAGGCGTTCCAGTTCTTCTCGGGTCCACAACCGACCGCCAGGATTATGAGGATTGCAGAGCAGCAAGGCTGTGGTCTTCACGTCGCTGCACTTTCGTTCCACGTCGTCGAAGTCGATAGTGTAGGCCCACCGTAGGTTTGAGGTTTGAGGTTTGAGGTTTGAGGTTTGAGATTGGAGCGGGCTTTCCAGTACCTCGCAGCCGTTGTTGCGGATGCAGGAGAAGAAGCAGTTATAGACTGGTGTCAGCACCAGCACTTTCTCGCCCGGCATACAGATGGCTTTGATGGCACAGGTAATGGCAGGCACCACACCGATGGTATAGAGGATGTCCTGACGGTCTATCGTCCACTGATGACGACGGCGGAACCACGAGATGATGGCTTCGTAGTAGGCCTCCGGCACAAGGGTATAACCAAACACGCCCTGTGCTGCACGCCGCTCGACGGCCTTCTGAATGGCGGGTGCCACCCGGAAGTCCATATCGGCTACCCAGAGGGGGATGACAGACTCCCCATCTGTCATCTGGAATCCTTCATCCGTACTCCGTGGCTCATCCCACTTCACGCAGTTTGTTCCACGACGGTTGACAGGTTCGTCAAAGTTGTATTTCATCCTCAATTATAAATATTAGTCTTTCATTCTCAATTTGATTTCGCAGTTCGCCGGCTGGCGGCAGTTCTCATCAATCGTGACGCTGCCTATCGAGTCGGCCGTGATATGTCCGGAGGTCGGATTCTTGATGTTCTCGATATGTCCGCGAATGTCAGCCTCGACAGTCGAATACTCGAACATTCGATCGCAAGCCGCATCAATGGTACAGTTCTCCAGCACTAGGTTCTCGGCATAGCACAGCAGCTGTTCGCCTGCCAGGTGGCAGTTCACCAGCCTGACATTCTTCGAGTGCCACGCCAGATACTCGCCGTCGAGCACGGAGTCGTAGATGGTGACGTTCTCACACTCCCAGAAGGAGTCCTTCGTCACGATGTTGGCATGGTGTATCTCCACGTTCCGACAGTACTGGAACACATACTTCGAGTCACTCTCCAGTCCATCGATGAAGATGTCGCTGCTGAACATAAACGGATAGGTGCCGTCATGCAGTTTGACATTCTTCAGCCTGAGGCCGTTCACCCTCCAGAAGGTCTCGTCGGCATCGTTGATAACCACATTCTCCAACTCTACGTTTCGCATCTCACGGAAGAACTTAGGGCCGTCGATGATGCAGTCTTTCATCTTCAGGTCGTTGGTGTACCAGATGGCAGAGCGTGAGCCGGGGGCGAAGTAGCAATTGGTGATAACCGCCCCATCAACGTGCCACCAAGGGTATTTGCCATAGAACTTACAGTCGTCTGCCTCCATGTTCTGACACTGCTTGATACCGCTCTCGCCGTCAACGATAGTAATCTGTTCAAGTTTAAGATCGTGAGTGGCAAACAAGGGCCGCTCACCTCCAAAAGTCTGTTTTTGTATTAGTTGTAGTTTCTTCATGTACAAATAGTCTTTTCTACATTCAGCTGCAAAATTACATAATCTTTTTCAGATTGCCAAACAAAGCGTGAAGTTTAATTGTTGTCCCTATTATATATAAATAATGAACGTGCGCGAACATCAATGAATAGGAGCCCGCTGACAACAAAGAGAGCGGCAATCGCAGGGATGCCGCTCTCTTATATACGTTGTGACGTCTCGTCTTAGTTGAAGAAGTACTTCACACCGACCTGCAGACGCCAGCACTGTCCGTTGCTGTTGCTGTACTCGTAGGTGCTTGCACCCTTGGGGACATTGGTCTTGAAGACGGGTGTGCCGTTTTCGATGCCCTTCAGGCTGAGAATCTTACCGGCGTTACAAGAATTGACGGTCATCACCTTCTCAACACCGAACTTGGAGTTGAAGAGGTTGCCGATGTTCTGGATGTCGGCAGAAATCTGCAGCTTGTGTGTGGTGTTGCCAACCTTCAGGTCGAAGTCGTGTGCCCAGCGGAAATCAATCTTATGAACCCAGGGAGCGTATGCGCTGAATGCCTCGGCATACTCGCCCTTGTGGTTGCGCAGATAGTCGTCCTGTTCAACAAAATCCCAGAAGGCGACACGGTCGTCATCGCTGGCAAACCTGATCTCGCTGTCGTCACGAGGAATGTACATCAGGTCGTAGGCGATGTTGTCGCCGTTGATGTCGCTGCCGTAGTAGAAGCTATAGCCGCCTGAACGATAGGCCTGATAGAATACCGAGTAGTGGTCCTTGCCGTACTTGTAGCTGATGTTGGCAATGAAGCGGTCGGGGATAACCGTAGAGACATTCTGCACATCGACGAAGTTCGGTCCGTTGACAGTGTAGAGGTTGGTCCATGCCGACGAAGCGTTGGAGCCGGGCATCGGGCTGACGCGCTTGTTGACGGTGTGTGTATAGGCCGCCATCAGTCGCAGGTTCTCGATGGGCTCGGCATTGACGGTGAGGTTGGCTGTCCATCCGTAACCACGCGTTGTGTTAGTCAGCACAGCAGCCAGTCCCGTAAAGTTCTTCGTGTTGCCCGAAGCATCGGTATAGGTGGGGTTGTACTTGTAGTCTGACGGATAGAGGACACGGTTGTCGGCACCGGCGAGGTGCTGCCAGCTGTCATCCATCGGCTTGACATTGTAGTTCTCGAGCATGACGTCGTTGATGTGTCTGGAGTAAGTGAACTCACCCGTGACGGTCAGCGGGAAGCTGACGGGAACCTGATAGTCGATGGCGATGCTGCTCTTCCAGTCCTGCGGCATCTTGAAGTCGCTGGCAACGCCGGCGAAGTCACCGGACACGATACCGTCTTCAGGAGTGATGGTGGCAGGAACGCCGAGCAGTTCACGGATGCGGTCAATGTCTGTCACCAGACCACCTGCGAAGTTCTCCAGACGCGGGTCAACCGTGTTGATCACTCCATTCTTATAGGTGGTCGTTGCCGTTGCGAGGTTCTGTATCATACCTGAGTTCTGCGGCATGTTGGTGAAGAACACCAGGGGGATGCGGCCTGCGAAGAATCCCGAACCTCCGCGAATCTTCAGGGAGTGGTCGCCAAAGACATCCCATGAGAAGCCGATACGCGGTGAGATCTGTATGTTATTGTCGGGCCATGCGCCAGTGTCGATGTGGCGGCCGCCGAAGTCGAGGTTGTAGATGGCGTTGTTACGCATGATGTCGGACTCGTCGAACATCAGGTCGTCGAAGCGGATGCCGTAGGTCAGCTTGAAGTTATTGACGATGTTCCACTCATCCTGCAGGTAGAGTCCCCACTGGTTGAACGTCACGCTGGACTTAGGCTTGTCGTTGCCGTTGTAGCCATATTGCAGGGCAACGGACTCGGGAGCTGCGCCGCTGAGGAACTCGTCCAAAGAGCGGTAGCGGTAGTAACCCGTACCTCCACGCTGGTAGTTGTTAAGGGCCAGCTGATGCTCGAAGTTGACACCTGCAGTGAACTTGTGGGCGCCAAGGTAGTAGGTCAGGTTGTCGGTGACGGTCGTCACCTTGTTCTGTACCTTGTTGTTCCAGGTAAACAGCTCGTAGCCGAACGACATATAAGGCTCCAGCGTCTGTGTCTTGGTCTGTGCATCGTAGTCGTACATGATATCTACGAAGGGGAATGGCGACGAGTTAGAGCCACGAACGTCCTGCATGTCTGAATAGGTGAAGAGCAGCTGGTTGGAGAAGTGCTCACCGAAGCGGCTGTTCAGGTCGGCACTGACGGTCGTCACCTTGTTGTCCATAGAGTACAGCGCATTGGCGAATGCCATAGACTGCTCGCCCATACGGTTTGCACTGAGTCGTTGTCCTACGTCAGCCGACGAGTTGTTGGGGTTGTTCCAGGTCTTGTTGATGGTGTGGTTGAAACGAACGGCCAGATGATGGTTCTGGGTGATGTTCCAGTCGATGCGGCCGAGGAACTTGTTGTTGGTGATGTCGGCCGGATAGCTGGTATAGGATCCCGGATCATAGCCGTAGGTGTTGATGAGGTACTGACGCACACGCTCCAGGTCGGAGAGCTTGGTACGTGAGATGTACTGCTGGTTGTTGCCTACGCCGTCCTCCGAGCCACGCCAGCGGTTCACCTCCTTAGGAGCCTTCGAGCCTTCATAGTTGAAGAAGAAGAACAGCTTGTCCTTGATGATCGGTCCGCCGAGTGTGACGCCGTAAGTGGTCAGACGGTCGCGTTCGCGTGCTGCCAGCTCGGCATTGTTGATGCGGTTTCCACGCATATTCTCATTATTATAATAGATATAGGCCGTACCCTTGAAGGTGTTGGTACCCGACTTCGTGATGGCATTGATACCGCCGCCGATGAAGTTTGACTGGCGCACGTCGTAGGGTGCAACGACCACCTGAACCTCCTCAATGGCATCCATAGAGACAGGATTGCCGCCACCAGGCAGGTTGGTAGAGAGGCCGAAGTTGTTGTTCAGGTTGGCACCGTCGAGCGTGAAGTTGGTCGAACGGCCGTCACCTCCTGCGAATCCCATACCGTTGGCGTATGGCGACAGGCGGGCGATGTCGGTGATGGAGCGGTTGATGGTCGGCAGCTCCAGAATGGTGGAGTTGTTGATGTTCGTGGAAGCGCCGGTCTTTTCGGCTGCAAACTTCGAGCCTTTTCCGATGACCACCACTTCAGCCAGCTCGTTGGCGTCTTCAGAAAGCCAGACATCAAGGTTGTAGGTCTCACCCAACTGAAGCGTGATGTCAGTCAACTGCTTCGACTGATAGCCAATGTAGGATACGGTGACGGTGTAAGGGCCACCTGTACGCATACCTTGAATGGCAAAGCGACCATCGATGTTGGTGATCGTGGCATAGCGTGTGCCTGACGGCTCATGGATGGCCACCACCGATGCACCAATCACCTCTTCACGAGTGTCAGTCGTTGTAACTCTACCTGCAAGTGCTGCAGTAGTCACCTGTGCGATGATACTTACCGAGAAGGTCAGCATCATGGCAACCAACAAGAGAAGTCTTTTTTTCATAGATAGAAGTGTTTTGTTAATTATTCGTTTATGGTGCAAAATTAAGCAAAAAAAATATATTGGCACTATAAAAACCGTGTTTTTTTTAAGAAAAAACAAAAAAGGGAGCGTTAAGCCCCCTTTTGACGTGTTCCCATACGTGCCTCAACCACGTTGACGACGTAATCGCCGAGTTTCTCACACTCATTGACGAGGTCCATATAGACGGTTCCTTCGGCGTAGGTGTATTCGTGGTTGTTGATGTCGATGATGTTCTGCGCCTTCAGCTGGTCACGGAAGTTGTTGATCTCGTTCTCGAGGTTGAACGTGCGGTTGACATCGTAAGACTCCTTACGGCCGTTCATCAGGCGGTTCATCTGCGTGAGGGCGTCTTCGGTGAGTCCCATGATCTGGTGCAGGTGACTGTACTGCTTCTCATTGAAGTGATCCTGCTTCTGCGTGTATTTGCGGCTGATGGTACGTGCCATGTTGTAGCAGGCATCACCGATGGACTCCAGTTCACTGATCTCACGCAGCATGGCACGAATCTTTCCCTTGGTGTCGTCACTGAGGTGGGCATCGCTGACCTGTTCCAGATACTTGGCAATCTCCAGTTCCATGTTGTCGCTGATGCCTTCATATTTCTCAATGCGTGTATAGAGCTTGTTGAACTCCTGTTCCGACTTGCCCGACTTATCAGGCTTGCCTGACTTGTCGGTCTTGTTCGTCTTGCCGATATTCAGCAGTTCCTGTACCATGTTGAACATGCGTTGCATACGCTCGGAGAACGACTGTATCTCCTTCTGGGCCTCCAGGACAGAAAGCTCGGGGGTCTTCATGAAGCCGGCAGTGATAAAGTGCAGGCGGAAATCCTCCTCCTCGTCAACCTTCTTCGACTTGATCACCCAGCAGACGAAGCGTTCTATCTGCGGTATGAACCAGATCAGGATGCCGGCATTGATGACATTGAAGGTCGTATGGAAGGCGGCCAGAACAAACGACAGCTTGGCAGCATTGGCCATGAAGACATCAGCACTGAATGCTTCCTTCGTCATATCCACATCATAGCCTACCCATCCGCACACCATCTTGATGAACGGATGGAACACAATCAGTATCCACAGCACGCCAAACACATTGAAGAACATGTGGGCCAGAGCTGCACGGCGGGCCTGGGTGTTGGCTGACAGGGCGGCGAGGTTCGATGTGACCGTGGTGCCGATGTTCTCACCCAGCACCAGGGCGATACCCTGATAGATGGGCAGGGCACCGCTACTGCAAAGAATCATCGTGATGGCCATCACCGCTGCCGACGACTGTACGCAGAATGTCAGCACACCGCCTAAAAGCAGGAATATGAGGGTTGTCAAGAACGACTCTGCGTCGAAAGAACTGAAGAAGCTAAGCACGGCCTCGTTATGTCCCAGGTCCATCTCGTTACCCGTCAGGCGCAGCGTGGTCAGTCCCAGTAGCAATAGTCCCAGACCAAAGAGGAAGTCGCCGATGTAACGGTGTTTCTTCATGTAAATGAGAATGATGCCCACAAAGAAGCCGATGTAGCTGACAATGCTGATGTCGAACGACATACCTGCTGACATGATCCAGGCTGTGAGCGTAGTACCGATGTTGGCACCCATGATGACCGAGATGGCCTGCGCCAGTGTCAGCAGTCCGGCATTGACAAACGACACCGTCATCACGGTCGTAGCGGTTGAAGACTGCACGGAGGCTGTGACGACGGTACCCGTCAGCATGCCAGTGAAACGGTTGGTGGTCATGGCACCCAGCACATGACGCAACTGCGGGCCTGCCATCTTCTGCAGGGCGTCGCTCATCGACTTCATACCGAACATCAGCAGCGCCAGTGAACCCAATAGTTTAAAAATTACCAAAAATGACATATTCTATATAATTTTGTTGCTAATTTATTTTGCATTTTGCACTACTTTGAGACTTCGTCTCTTAGGTAGGCGGCACCTCGAAAATGAAAATAATTGCTAATTTATTTTGCATTTTGCTCGGTTTGCACTACCTTTGAGACTTTGTCTCTTAGGTAGGCGGCACCTCGAAAATGAAAATAATTGCTAATTTATTTTGCATTTTGCTCGGTTTGCACTACCTTTGTCGCACCTAAAACATCAACGTCTATGGAGCAAACATTAAAAATCCGTTGCAAAAATAATAAAAAAACTTTAAAAGTAAGCATCGGAACGACACTTTCTGAAATTTTTTCTCAACTTGACCTCAAAATGGAGTTCGGACCCGTCAGTGCACGAGTCAATAATAAGGTTGAGGGAATGCACTACAGAGTATATAAACGCAAGGATATCGAGTTCTTGGATTTGCACTCCTCCAGTGGCATCCGAGCTTATACCCGTACCCTCTTTTTCGTGCTTAGTAAAGCCGCCCACGACCTATGGTCCAACTGTCGTGTCATCATCGACATCCCAGTCAGCAACGGTTATTACGTCGATCTGGAGAAAGGATCACCCGTAACGCCTGACGATGTTCATGCGCTGCGTCAGCGTATGCAGCAGATTATCGATGCCGCCCTGCCCATCCATCGCTTTGAGACGACAACAGAAGAGGCCATCAGCATGTTTCGTGAGGCAGGTTCCATGTCGAAGGTGAAGCTGTTGGAAGGTTCCGGCCGCCTATATACCACCTATTACGATATTGACGGTTATAAGGACTACTATTATGGAACACTGCTGACCAATACGTCGGAACTGCATCTCTTCGGACTGGAGTACTACTACGATGGCATATTGCTGCGCATCCCTTCGCAGGAAGATCCCTCGAAGTTGGGTGCCTTCATCCGTCAGGATAAGATGTTTGAAATCTTCAAGGAACATCATCGCTGGCAGGAAATCCTCGGTATGCGTACGGTAGGCGATCTTAATGAGGCCATTGCATCGGGAAATGCAGATAAGCTGATACAACTCAGTGAAGCCCTGCAGGAGAAGAAGATTGCACGTATCGCTGACGAAATTGCCTCTCGGAAAAGTATCAAAATGGTGCTGATTGCCGGACCGTCGAGCAGTGGCAAGACGACCACCTGCAAACGACTCTCCGTACAACTGGCAGTGAACGGCCTGAAACCCATTGGTATTTCGCTCGATGACTACTTCCTCGACCGAGAACAGACACCTCGCGATGCTGACGGCGACTATGACTTCGAACATCTGCACGCCCTGAACATCCCACTACTCAACGAACACATGAATGCGCTCTTCCGCAATGAGGAGATAGAACTGCCGCGCTATAATTTCCAGAAAGGTTGCAGTGAACCCAGCGGACGGAAGATACAGCTGAATGGACACGAGATATTAGTGGTGGAAGGCATACATGCACTAAACCCTGAACTGACAGCAGATATTCCTGAAGAAAACATCTTCCGTGTCTATGCATCGGCACTCACTACCATCCTGCTGGACAGCCACAACTATATTCCTACCACTGACAACCGTCTATTGCGTCGCATCATCCGTGACCACAAATATCGTGGTGTGTCGGCCCGTGAGACAATTCGTCGCTGGCCCAGCGTCCGCAAAGGTGAGAACCGCTGGATATTCCCCTATCAGGAAAATGCCGACATGATGTTCAACTCTGCCATGCTCTTCGAACTGGCGGTCATCAAGACACAGGCTGAGCCACTGCTTGAGGAGGTAACAGAAAACTGTGAGGAATATTCCGAGGCCTACAGGCTGCGTAAGTTCCTGAAATACATCAAGCCGATTCCTGAAGACCAGATACCTCCCACGTCACTCCTTCGTGAATTCCTTGGTGGTTCCTCGTTCATCTATTAGCTGGTTGCCGTGAGTGAGAGCAAGGACATCATCAAAGCTTACGTGCGCTACCTGAAGCTGCAGCGTAACATGTCGCTGAATACGCTTGAAGCCTATCGGCTTGACCTTGACAAGCTGCTGGTTTTCCTGTCGCATGAGAACAAGTCGGTAACTGAAGTACAGCTCGCCGACTTGCAGGCTTTTGCTGCACAGCTGCACGACATCGGCATCGGGCCGCGCTCACAGTGCCGCATCCTGAGCGGCATACGTTCCTTCTTCCGTTTCCTCCAGCTGGATGGCTATCGCGATGATGACCCGTCGGAACTGCTGGAGTCGCCCGTCATCGGCAGTCATCTGCCGGAGGTGTTATCGACAGAAGAGGTAGATAGGCTGGAGGCCAGTATCGACTTGTCGAAATGGGAAGGCCATCGTAACCGTGCCATCATTGAGGTGTTGTTCTCCTGCGGTCTGCGGGTAAGCGAACTGGTCAACCTCAAGCTGTCGAACTTATATATAGAGGAACAGTATGTGCGCATAAGGGGAAAAGGCGACAAAGAACGGCTGGTGCCCATTTCCGGGCGTGCCATCAGCGAACTCGGCCTCTGGTTCTCTGTGCGAAAAGAGATGAAGATCAAGGCCGGTGAAGAGGACTACGTGTTCCTGAACCGTCGCGGCAGTCACCTGACACGCACCATGATTCTCATCATGATCAAGCGACAGGCAGAAGAGGCTGGCATTCAGAAAACCATCTCGCCCCATACCCTTCGCCATTCGTTTGCCACTGCCATGCTCGAAGGCGGTGCCGACCTGCGTGCCATCCAGGTCTTGCTGGGGCATGAATCAATAGGCACAACAGAGATCTACACCCACATCAATATGACCACATTACGCGATGAAATCCTGCATCATCATCCGCGAAACATGAGAAATACGCGATGAAAAGCAAAAAAATGTTGTTTTTGTGTAGTTTTTTTGCATGTTCTTGCATCTAATAACAAAAAAAGAGTACTTTTGTACACTCATTATAAAACTTAACACAGAAGATCATGAAATTGAAAAGATTCTTTGTTGCTGCAGTACTGATGGTGATCGGTACCGTAGCTATGATGGCACAGATGGAAATGCCAGCGGTGCCCGTTGACGAAGCGGTTCGCACCGGAAAGTTGGACAATGGCCTGACGTATTACATCCGTTACAACAACTGGCCGGAAAACCGTGCCGAGTTCTACATCGCTCAGAGAGTAGGTTCCCTGCAGGAGAACGACGACCAGCGCGGTCTGGCTCACTTCCTTGAGCACATGGCATTCAATGGTTCCAAGCACTTCCAGGGTAACGAACTGCTGCGCTGGTGCGAGAGCGTAGGTATCAAGTTCGGACGTGACCTGAACGCCTATACCTCTATCGACAGGACAGTCTATAACATCTCGAATGTTCCTACCACACGTGAGGGTATCGTTGACTCTTGTCTGCTGATCCTCTATGACTGGGCCGACGGCCTGCTGTTGGAGAAGGAAGAGATTGAGAAGGAGCGTGGTGTCATTCACGAGGAGTGGCGTCTGCGCACCAGTGCTACCATGCGTATGCTTGAGCGTGACCTGCCACAGCTCTATCCCGACTGTAAGTATGGTCATCGCATGCCGATCGGTCTGATGGAAATCATCGACAACTTCGAGCCCCAGTTCCTGCGCGACTACTATGAGAAGTGGTATCGTCCTGACAACCAGGGCCTCGTTATCGTCGGCGACATTGATGTAGATAAGGTTGAAGCCAAGATCAAGGAGATGTTCAGCGGCATCGTGCTGCCTGAGAACCGTGCCCTTGTTGAGGATGTTCCCGTTCCGGACAATGACGAGCCTATCTTTATCATCGACAAGGATAAGGAGATGCAGTACAACTATGTGATGCTGATGTTCAAGCACGAGGCATTCCCCGACTCACTGAAGGGCAGCATGGCCTATCTGATGACAGAATACATGAAGGATGCAGCTATCAGCATGCTCAACGACCGCTTGAAGGAGCTGGCCGAGAAGCCCGAATGTCCGTATCTGCAGGCTGGTGCAAGTGACGGTAATTACATCTTCGCCAAGACGAAGGGAGCCTTCCAGCTGGATGTCCTTCCCAAGGACAATATGACGGAGGCCGCTGTGGCTGCTGTCATGATTGAGGCCCGCCGTGCCGCAGAGTTCGGATTTACAGCTACGGAGTACAACCGCTATAAGGCCAACTACATGAGCAACCTCGACAAGCAGTACTCCAACAAGGACAAGCGCTACAACTCACAATTCGTGGACCAGTACGTAGAGAACTTCCTGGCCTATGAGCCGATGCCCTCCATCGACTATACCTATACCACGATGAAGCAGATCGTTCCGATGATTCCCGTGGACTATATTAATATGGTCATGAAGGAGCTCGTTCCCGCAGAGGACAAGAACATGGTCTTGCTGAACCTCAACACAGAGAAGGACGGAGCTACCTATCCCACTGTTGAAGGCTTCAAGAAGGCTGTTGCCGATGCACGCGCCGCTACTATCGAGGCATACGTTGATAACGTGAAGGACGAGCCGCTGATGGCTACACTGCCTGCCAAGGGATCCATCACGAAGGAAGTCAAAAACGACACCTTCGACTATACTGAGCTGACACTCTCGAACGGTGCTACCGTTATCCTGAAGAAGACCGACCTGAAGGCAGACCAGGTGCTGCTGCGTGGTGAGGGCTATGGCGGCTCTGCACTCTATGGTGCCGCCGACTATGCCAACCTCAAGATGTTCAACAGCGTCATTGACGCCAGCGGTCTGGGTAACTTCTCACACACCGAGCTGGAGAAGGCTATGGCCGGAAAGATTGCCGATGTCTCACTGTCGCTTTCTACCAACCGCGTGAGAGTCAACGGCTCTTCTACACCGAAGGACGTGGAGGCTATGCTGCAGCTGCTCTATCTCAACTTCACCAGCCAGAACAAGGATCAGCAGTCGTATGACAACCTGATGCAGAACACAGAGGTGGAACTGAAGAACCGCGCCCTCAATCCCGAGGTCGTCTTCAGTGACTCCCTGCAGGCTACACTGTCTCTTCATAACCCACGCTTCATGCCGATGCTGATGGAGGATCTGCCCAACGTCAACTACGACCGCATCCTCGCCATCGCCAAGGAGAGCACGTCGAATGCCGCTGCCTTCACCTTCACCATCATTGGTAACTACGACGAGGAAACCATCCGTCCGCTCATCGAACAGTATATCGCCTCGCTGCCTGCCCAGAAGAAGGTAGTGAAGAGTCCTGACGTAAGCACGGAATTTACGGGTGCCGTCGTCAACAGCTTCAAGCATAAGTCAGAGACGCCGAAGGCTATCGCCGTTATGGTTTGGTACAGCCGGCAGATGCCTTACTCACTCGAGAACTCCGTGAAGGCCAGCATCGTCGGACAGGTGCTCCAGATGATTTATCTGAAGAAGATCCGTGAGGATGCCAGCGCTGCCTATACGGTGGTGGCTCAGGCAGAAAACGACCGTAACGACTTCTTCTCAGAGACTGAGTTGCTGGCTTACTGTCCGATGAAGCCTGAAAAGGGTGATGTCGCTGTACAGATCATGCGTGACGAGGTAGCAGCACTGGCCAACAGCTGCGATGCCGACATGCTGGCAAAGGTCAAGGAGTATATGCTGAAGAACATCGACGACCAGGCCAAGACCAATGGCTACTGGGCAAGTGTTGTCAATGACTGGCGTCAGTGGGGTGTTGACATGCACACCAACTACAAGGCAGTGGTTGAGGCACAGACTCCTGAAACCATCTGCGCCTTCGTGAAGGAACTGCTGAAGGCCGGCAACGCCGCAGAGATCGTCATGATGCCCGCAGAGTAAGCTGATCGTTCGTCAATCGAGACAACAAAACAATAAAATCGGGCTGTTTCTTCAAGAAGCAGCCCGTTTATTTTGTCATATCCAAAAAACTCCGTACCTTTGCAGCCTGAAATCGAAAATCGTAAATATAGAAGATGTCATATTTTTTCTCATCAGAATCAGTGTCTGAGGGCCATCCCGACAAAGTGGCCGACCAGATTAGCGATGCCATTTTGGATCAGTTCCTGGCTTATGACGAGCATGCTCGTGTGGCCTGTGAGTCATTTGTCACCACAGGACAAGTTGTCATTATGGGTGAGGTGCGCAGTGAGGTATATATCGACTTGCAGACCATCGCCCGCAATACCATCAAGAAGATAGGCTATACCAAGGCCGAGTATCAGTTCGACGGCAATTCATGCGGCATCCTGACTGCCATTCATGAACAGAGCGAGGACATCAGCCGTGGCGTGGACAACGCTCTCGATCAGGGAGCCGGCGACCAGGGTATGATGTTCGGCTATGCCACCAACGAGACAGAGAACCTGATGCCCGTCAGCCTTGACTTGGCACATCTCATCATGCGCACGCTGGCCGACATCCGCAAGGAAGGCCGTCAGATGACCTATCTGCGTCCTGACGCCAAGAGCCAGGTGACCATACAATACAGCGACGAGGGCATTCCTGAGCGTATCGACACCATCGTCGTATCGACGCAGCACGACGAGTTTGATGAGGACGAGCGTATGCTGGCCCGGATCAAGGACGACGTTATCCATATTCTCATCCCCCGTGTGAAGGCACAGATTCACAGCGAAAAGGTGCTCAGGCTTTTCGGCGATGACATCAAGTACTTCGTGAATCCCACAGGCAAGTTCGTCATCGGAGGTCCTCACGGCGACACAGGTCTGACAGGACGTAAGATTATTGTTGACACCTATGGCGGCAAAGGAGCTCATGGCGGTGGTGCCTTCAGTGGAAAAGACTCTTCGAAGGTCGATCGCTCCGCAGCCTATGCAGCCCGTCATATCGCCAAGAACATGGTGGCAGCAGGTGTCAGCGACGAGATGCTGGTGCAGATCAGCTATGCCATCGGCGTTGCAAAGCCCATGAATATCTATGTCAACACCTATGGCCGCAAGCATGTCAGCATGACTGACGGCGAGATAGCAGAACGCATCGGACAGCTCTTCGACCTGCGACCCAAGGCCATCGAGCGTTCCCTGAAGCTGCGCCAGCCCATGTATATGGAGACCGCAGCCTACGGACACATGGGACGACAGTCGGAAGTCATCAAGAAGACCTTTACCAGTCGTTACCATGAGACCAAGACCATCGATGTCGAGCTGTTTACATGGGAGAAGCTCGACCGTGTCGATGATATCAGGAAAGCATTTGGAATATAAGTCTTACTCCCTTCCGGTAAGGGTGATGTGAACAGCCAGGCATTATGAGGCAAGAGCCAGCAGACAGCATACTGTCATCATCTGTGAAAGATACTGCGCACACGGCCCTCCCGACAGGAGGGGGCGGGGGCAGGCTTACCCCTTATCAGGTGCTGCGCACATTGCCTCGCGATGCCACGCCAGCCCAGCAGGACTCTGCCATCCAGGCCACCTTCCAGCCGGCGGAGATCCGCTATAGCTCACGGCCAGACACCCTTCACCTGCCCGGCCACGATAAGGGGGTAAGCCTGAAAGAGGTAGATATCCCCATCTATTACGAGAAGACCTTTTTTGCCAAGAGCCTGGAACAGGCAGGCAGGACGACGACCATGTACGGAATGCCGGGTGACCCCATACCCTACACCCTGCGCAACGACCACGCCATGACATCGCTGTTGCTGGGTTCGTTCATCGTGTCACTCCTGCTGCTGGCCGGCACCCACCGTTTCTTCCTCCACCGTATGAAGACCTTCTTCTATGTCCCGCGTGCAGACGACACCTTCATGCCCGAGACCAGTACGGAGTTGCGTTGTCAGTTCTTCCTCACAGCACAGACCTGTCTGCTGCTGGCCTTCCTCCAGTTCTTCTATACCCAGCATTTTATCGGAGAGACCTTCATCCTCCAGTCTGACTACATGCTTATCGGCGTCTATTTTGCCATGATTGTAGTCTATTTCCTGATACGGGCATTGCTCTATTCCGGAGTCAATCTGGTGTTCTTCGATGTCAAGAGAAACACGCTGTGGCAAAAGACACTGCTGCTCATCACTTCCCTGGAAGGAGTGGTGCTTTTCCCCTTGGTTATGCTGATGGTATTTTTCGAATTGTCAACACAAAATGTAATCCTATACTTTGCAATTGCGCTGTTTTTGACGAAAATATTGACATTTTACAAGTGTTTTGTCATCTTTTTTCGTCGAGTTGGCGGTTATTTACAAATTATTTTGTACTTTTGTGCCCTCGAAATCGTACCCCTGGCTGTGTTCTGGAGCGCATTGGCACTGACAGGTAACTATTTTAAGATAAACTATTAGACTAGCACAATGATTAAGAAGATTCTGGTATCGCAACCGAAACCATCGAGCGAGAAATCCCCTTACTACGACATCGCGTCGCGATTTGATGTCGAGATGATCTTCCGTCCCTTCATCAAGGTAGAGGGTTTGACGGCGAAAGAGTTCCGCCAGCAGAAGGTGAACATCCTTGACTACACGGCCATCGTGTTTACTTCGCGGCATGCCATCGATCATTTCTTTACGTTGGCCAAAGAGCTTCGTGCGGCCATTCCTGAGGACATGAAATACTTTTGTGTCACGGAGACCATAGCCCTGTATATCCAGAAATACGTACAGTATCGTAAGCGCAAGGTATTCTTTGGTGAGACGGGAAAGATGGTTGACCTCCTTCCGCTGATGACCAAGCACAAGCAGGAGAAATACCTCGTTCCGATGAGCGATGTCCATAATGACAGTGTCAAGGAGCTGCTCGACTCCAAGAAGCTGCAGCATCGCGAGTGCGTGATGTACCGTACGGTGAGTAATGACTTCACTGCCGAGGAAATCAGGGACTTTGACTATGACATGCTGATATTCTTCAGCCCGTCAGGTATTGAGTCGCTGATGAAGAACTTCCCCGACTTCAAGCAGGGTGACATTGCCATTGCCACCTTCGGACCCGCTACCGCCAAGGCAGTCACTGATGCTGGCCTGCGTCTCGACCTGGAAGCACCCTCTGAGAAATATCCCTCGATGACGGGCGCCTTGCAACACTACCTGCTGGAGTTAGAAGACTAAGGCTGATGGCAGCGGCATACACGCTTGGCAGTCAGGAGCGCATCAAGAGCAAGAAACTGATTGATACACTCTTCTCAGGAGGCAACAGCCGTTCACTGGCTGTTTTTCCGCTACGTGTGGTCTATGTCACAGGACAGCGCACCGCCGACGAGCCACAGGCACAGATGATGGTCAGCGTGTCGAAACGCCACTTCAAGCGTGCCGTAAAGCGTAACCGCATCAAGCGTCAGCTGCGTGAGACATACCGGCTTAACAAGGCACTGCTCCTTGAACCGCTGGCCCGGAAGCCGCAGACCATCCTCTACCTCGCCTTTATCTGGCAGGCAGACACGCTCTATCCTACTGCCGCCGTTGAAGAAAGCATGAAGACGTTGTTGCACCGTATTGCAGAGAAGCTGTGAGAACGGCGCGTTGAAGAGTCGGAACAATGAAAAGAATCCTGCGTCTGCTGTCCCAAGGTCTCTCGTGGCTGCTCTGTCTGCCCATCGTCTTCTACCAGACCTGCATATCGCCCTATACTCCTCCCTCGTGCCGTTTCACGCCGACCTGCAGTGAGTATGCACGGCAAGCCCTCAAGAAACACGGACCCTTCAAGGGACTCTGGCTGGCCGTCTGGCGGATACTAAGGTGTAACCCCTGGGGCGGCTCCGGCTACGACCCGGTTCCCTGAAATAATCCCAACCGACAGGTCTATTGTCCCTTCGCCCGGCTTTCTTAAGACTCGCAAGCTCGAATAAGCGCCGCAAGCGTCGAGCGGCCGCTAGCTACCAAAGGGACGCAAGAACTCCCCGGGGCCAAAGGCCGATAACTCCCCTTGACTCCCTTTAACTCCATAGAAAGTGAAAATTTAAGTAAAATAACAATGAGAAAGAATTTTGTTGAAGAACTCCGCTGGCGCGGAATGCTGGCACAGATCATGCCAGGAACGGAAGAACTGCTCCAGAAAGAAATGGTAACGGCCTATCTGGGTACTGACCCCACAGCCGACTCACTGCATATCGGTCACCTGTGTGGCATCATGATGCTGCGTCACCTGCAGCGCTGCGGCCACAAGCCCATCATCCTCGTAGGAGGTGCCACAGGCATGATTGGCGACCCGTCAGGCAAGAGCCAGGAGCGTAACCTCCTCAACGACGAGACACTCCGCCACAACCAGGAGTGCATCAAGGCACAGGTAGCCAAGTTCCTCGACTTTGAAGCCCCCTCCGACTCCCCCGAAAGGGGAGTGAACGGCGAGGACAACCGTGCCGAGATGGTGAACAACTACGACTGGATGAAGGACTTCACCTTCCTCGACTTCGCCCGTGAGGTGGGTAAGCACATCACCGTCAACTACATGATGGCGAAGGACAGCGTGCAGCAGCGCCTGAACGGTACGGCACGCGACGGACTCAGCTTCACCGAGTTCACCTACCAGCTCCTGCAGGGCTATGACTTCCTGTACCTCTACCAGCATAAGAACTGCAAGCTGCAGTTGGGTGGCAACGACCAGTGGGGTAACATCACTACAGGTACGGAGCTCATCCGCCGCACGCTGGGCTACGAGAACGAGGCCTTCGCCCTCACCTGTCCGCTCATCACCAAGAGCGACGGCAAGAAGTTCGGTAAGACAGAGTCTGGCAATATCTGGCTCGACCCCAAGCGTACCACACCTTACAAGTTCTACCAGTTCTGGCTGAACGTCAGCGACGAGGATGCCGAGCGTTACATCAAGATCTTCACCTCACTCGAAAAAGATGTCATCGATGCCCTCATCGAGGAGCACAAGGCCGATCCCGGCCGCCGCGTGCTGCAGCGCCGTCTGGCCGAGGAGGTCACCGTGATGGTACACTCGCAGGAAGCCCTCGAGACCGCTATCGAGGCCAGCAGCATCCTCTTTGGCAAATCCACGAAGGAAGGACTGGAAAAGCTCGACGAGCAGACGTTCCTCGATGTCTTCGACGGTGTCCCCCAGTTCGAGATCTCCAAGGACCAGCTGGGTCAGCCCGCCATCGAGCTGTTCACCACGGCAGCACCCGTCTTCCCCTCGAAGGGAGAGATGCGTAAGATGGTGCAGGGCGGAGGCGTCAGCCTCAACAAGGAGAAGCTGACCGACCAGAACAGGCCCGTCACAGCCGAAGACCTCATCGACGGCAAATACCTGCTGGCACAGAAGGGTAAGAAGAATTACTATCTGCTTATTGTTAAGTGATAAGTGACAAGTGGCAAGTAACAAGTGAGAAGTGACGAGTAGGAGAATTTTCACTTTTCACTTTTACTTTTCCCCTAAAAATTTGGCGCATCGCCAAATTTTTCTTACCTTTGCAGCCGCAAACAAGCGATTGTCCAATGGTGTAATGGTAGCACAACAGGTTTTGGTTCTGTTTGTGGTGGTTCGAATCCGCCTTGGACAACA
>CAJOQT010000038.1 GCA_905236875.1 uncultured Prevotella sp.
CAACCCCGACTTCCGCAAGCACGTGAACATGGGTGAGATTCCCTACAACGACCTGCACCTGAGCCACATGGCACAGGAGCTGCGCTACGGCTTCTACGGCCCTCTCGACTGGGCCATCCTCGAAGTCTGTGACATTGAGGAAGTGGGCAGCGACTATCATGTATATCTGACCGCTGCCGGCGGCATCTCTCCCACCGCTGCACGTCTCGCCAGGCACGTCATCCTGGAGCTCAACTCGTTCCACAACCCCAACGCCAAGTACATCCACGACGTCTATGAGCCCCTCGATCCCCCCTACCGCAAGGCCATCCCCATCGAGCACGTAGGCGACCGCATCGGCCTGCCCTATGTCAGCATCCCCAAGGAGAAAGTCGTAGGCGTCGTAGAGTGCAGCATCCCCGACGAGGCCCGCGCCTTCAAGGACAGCGACCCCGTAACCGATAAGATCGGCTTCCTGACCGCAGAGTTCCTCGTAGAGGAGATGCACAAGGGCCGCATCCCACGCGAGTTCCTGCCCCTGCAGAGCGGTGTGGGCTCAACCGCCAACGCCATCCTCGGCGCCCTCGGTCAGGACAGGCACGTGCCCGATTTCAACATCTATACCGAAGTGCTGCAGGACAGCGTCGTCGCCATGATGCTCAGCGGCCGCGTGAAGGACGCCTCTGCCTGCTCGCTCACCGTCAGCAACGAGTGCCTGATGCAGGTATATGACAACATGGACTACTTCAAGAACCACCTGACACTGCGCCAGAGCGAGATTTCCAACTCACCAGAGATTATCCGTCGCCTGGGTGTCATTGCCATCAACACCGCCATCGAGGCCGACCTCTATGGCAACGTCAACTCCACACATATCAGCGGCACGAAGATGATGAACGGTATCGGCGGTTCCGGCGACTTCATCCGTAATGCCTACCTCTCCATCTTCACCTGCCCGTCGGTGGCCAAGGGAGGCGTCATCTCGTCCATAGTACCCTTCGTCAGCCATCAGGACAGCTCAGAACACGACGTAAACATCATCGTCACCGAGCAGGGTATCGCCGACCTGCGTGGCAAGGGCCCCGTCCAGCGTGCAGAATGCATCATTGAGAACTGCGCACATCCCGACTACAAGCAGCTGCTGTGGGACTACCTGAAGATTGCCAGGATGGGGCAGACCCGTCACAACCTGCCCGCAGCCTTCGCCATGCACGACACGCTGGCTCGAAAGGGCGACATGAAACTCACCGATTTCTCGGAATACATTAAATGATGCATAATTCATAATGCACAATGCATAATTAAAGACACCCTGTAAGCATTACGTTTACAAGGTGTCTTTTTTCTTTATATTCTCCTTGATGCGACAAATTTTCAGGGAGAAGATGTTACTTGTCGCCATATCGTGCAGTTGTCACTACAAGTCAGAACGAAAAAGAGAAAAAAAGTTGGAACCTGCCTTTTCTCGTCATAACTTTGCATTGTCAATCAGACAGAATTAGTATTAACATTTAAAAAAGATAAGAGTTATGACAACAAAGAAGAATTTGGTAAACCTGATGCTCATGAGCATCGTTACCGTAGCAATGAGTTTTAGTTTCACCGCATGTTCAAATGACGATGAGCTGTTGGGTGATGCCCCAGTAGTTAACGACGGAACCGAGGAGAAGGTTTCTCAGGGACAGCTTCTCGAGCCTATCGCACTCCTTCACGATTCATTCAATTCCGCCAGCGATGTACAGATCCTTAATGCCGACACCACAAAGATCAGCGTCAGCAAGGCATTGGCCGACAAGCTGGGTATCACCTCGTTCGTTGATCACCCGATGGGCGTCAGCGAGGGTGAGCACATCCGTCCCTACCACGTCAGGGCTACAAAGGAGATACTCCAGGGCGACCGCTACATCCTTGACGTCGTACACGCCGGCATCGCAGAATTTCTTGGCGACAAGCCCATCGTACTGAGCACCGAGTTCTATAAGAACCCCAACGCCAGCCAGACCCGTGGTGCCAGCGCTGCAGACCTCTATACCGACGAGGAAGGCGTGCTCCATCCTGAGGGCGTACACATCTTCGACTGTGAGGGCTATTGCGATGAGTACAGCCTCACCCGCTCCAACACCGATGAAGTTCCGATGACTTACTACTCTGTAGATGATGTGCTGGGAAGCACTACACGCGGATTTACGGAAGGTGACATTGTAACGGTTAACAAGAAGGGTACGCTCATCAGTTTCAATTCCGAGCTGAAAAGAGATTTCGACTTAGGCGAGAACGGGGACACGCTGAACGTCCACGTGAAGGTGCCCATTAACTTCCAGCTTGACTATAAGTTCTATCTCGATATAAAGCGCCACTACGTTTGCGTCCCGTACGTTAACAAGTTCGATGCAGAGGCCAGCGGTAAGTTCGCCATGAGCCCACAGATTACCTTCGGCTACGACAAGGATTTCAAGCTCATCGACAAGACTATACCCATCTACGATTTCAAGGCATTCAGCTTCAAGTTCATGATCTACTGCATTCCTTTCTGGGTTGATGTTCGTCCAAACCTCTACATGCAGTTCAAGGCCACGCTGGGCGGATCGTTCTACGGCGGTTTCAAATACGAGTACGAGAAGGAATTCAAGACCGGTTTCAGATATGATGGCCGCACAGAGAAATTCTCTCCCTACAGCTCAACAACTCTCAAGAAGAACGACTTCTCCTTCATCACGCCACAGGCAAGCTTCGAGGCAGAGGCAAGTGCAGCCCTGATGCTGGGAGCATCCTTCATCATCGACGAACTGGCCGGTCCAAAGATTGCCATCGGTCCACGGGTAAAGGCAAAGGCAGAGATGAACATCAAGCCTTTCGACACCGAGGAGCCCCTCACTTTCGACGCATCGCTGAAGATGGGTGTCAACGCTGACCTGGGTGTGAAAGTGAAGTTCTGGGAGCTCGACATCGCAGAGTGGAACACCACCTTCAAGTTGACTGACGAGAAGACATTCTGGTCGTACAACTACCCGCAGGACATGGAGAACAAGAAGAACGACCGTGTGACGAAGGTGCTCGAGAGGGCTACCGAGGCTATCAAGGCCGCACAGGGTGCCGTAAAGGATAATATCCTCCCTCGTCAGTAACAGACACGAGCTCACAATAGAAAAGGCTTCCCACTGGGAAGCCTTTTTTGGTTTCTTTTCTTGTATAATCGATTGAAAAAGTGTATCTTTGCAGCAGAAAGTGTTTCATAGTATGATGACAGGCAACAGACGATACCAGATTATGACGGTGCTCATGATGCTGCTGTATGCCGTTGGTTTGCAGGCGCAGGTCACCACGGGCGGTGATGTGTCAGGGGGGTATCTGTGGATTCACTCGGACCAGCCAGACGAAAACCTCACGCACCTGGAGGGCAGTGGGAACCTCTGGCTAAGCTACAAGGCCAAGGACTACGACTGGCGACTGTCGCTGACCGGCAAATACAAGGATGTAGAGGGTAAGACGGAAGTTTTCGACACCAATGTGGAGCGCGGCATCCTTACCTCAACATCTACCCATACCGATACAGAGCCGTTGAACCTCACGGCACGCTATGACTTCAACTGGCGTCGGCCGGACAAGAGCGCCTACGGCCTCTGGCTCCTGTATGACTATGAACGTATGGATTTTGAGAATACCTTCAGTGGAACCGAATCGTCTTTGGGTGAAATATTTCAGTTCTTCGGCAGACTTCAGCAGAAGAAAGACGTCAGTCACAAGATGACGGTAGGCTACCGGGGTGCCACGCGGCTGAATACATCCTGGACGCTGAAGAGCAACGCTGATGTCTCGTTGCTGAACAGGAAGGTGACTGATGAGTGGCAGAGCTATAACCAGTATGTAGGATATAATGACGACACGCCCCCTGATACGCTGGGATGGGTGATGCTTCCTCACTTTAAGGACTATACCGTAAACGCCGGCCTGGAGCTGACCGACACCGTCTATAGCCGTGAAACCTCACGCCTTGTACTGGGTGGCGGTCTCAGGTTCAAGGGCGAAGGAGAGCGGTTTCGGCACGATGCGGAAATGGATGCGGGCATAGGCGATGCCGCCTCCGTAGAACAGAACTCCACAGGATTCCGCTTTTTCGTGGAGCCTTTCCTCAGTACGGCGTGGCAGTCGGGCAAATGGTCGGCCAATGCCGAGTATGGCCTGCGCCTTTATCGCATGACCACCACCGACAACACGACTCATGTGGTCCAGCTGTACGATTTCTTGGATATGGGGGGAGAGTCGGTGTCCGATCATCGTTTCACGCACTTCACGCCATTGGTGAACGGAAATGCCAAGCTGACCTACGCCTTCTCCAAGCACCACAGCCTCTCGTTGAGGAACAGCATTTCCAACCGTCTTCCCACCCACCAGCAAGCCGTGCTTTGCTTCTTCCAGACCAATGAGTTTAACAAGGTGTCACTGGGTAATCCTGATCTGAAGCCAGAGGTCAAAATCCTGTTTTCCTTGGACCACAGGCTTACCTACGGTCCTTTCTCTGCCACCACCAGCGTGTCAGCCGAGCGTACCAACCACATGATGGAGTATTTCTACTTTAGATGCAGGGTGGGGAGTCGTCATGTGATAGCCCAGGCGATGATAAACGATGCCAATGCTTCCGTTTATAAACTGAGCGAGACGTTGGCCTGGAACAACAAATGGCTCAAGACCAGTGCCACCGTCTGGCACCAATGGGCACATTACCATGGTATTGAAAGCATTCGCGGAGGGCGTGAGGAGGTCGATGACAAGAACTGGGGTTGGAACCTTGATGCCAAGGCCGATGTTGGCTGTGGATGGCAGTTGGCCACGAACTTCCGGTTCATGGGTGATTTCCAGACCATTACCACAAGCGTTGACCGCATGTGGCTGTCATCCACTGTCTCCATTGAGAAACGCTTCGGACCTGTCACCCTCTATCTCAACGCCAACCGACTCATTGATCCTACCTTTAGAATGAGAAAATACAACCCGAATGGGGATGAAATCTATCATAACATCAGCCGCTCGAACAACCGTATCGTGATGCTCGGCTGCCGCTGGTCACTATAGTTTTTTGAAGCCCATGTGACAAATTTTCGGGGGTAAAAAACGAGTGTCGCAGAAAAGCGGCAGTTGTTGCATAGACTTGAAGTGAAAAAGACAAAATATCTTGGAATGTGATTCTTTTCGTCATAACTTTGCAGTGTCAATTAGAAAAAAACAGTATTAACAATTTAAAAACATAAAAGTTATGACAACAAAGAAGAATTTGGTAAAGTCGATGTTCATGAGCATCCTTACCGCAGGTGTATTCGCATTCGGTTTCACCGCTTGCAGTGACGAACTTAACAATGAGGCCAACGACTTCAACGCTCCAGAAACCGAGAGCTTTGAGTTTACTAACCTTGAGCAGTAGAGCTACTCAGTTCCCGTACAGGTGAACGTTCAGGGCGACTGGAAGATTGATCTCCAGTTCAACGACAAGGACAACCACTTCTGTTATGCACTTCCCGATCACGGACACGGTCCTGCCACCATCAAGCTCTGTATGCTCGACAACTGGACAGACATCCGCAATGAGGGCCAGATGATCATCCGCGACCTGAGTAACAGCAACAACGACAAGAGCTTCCGTCTGATGCAGAAGTGCAACCTTGACAATCCTGCCATCGCTTGCACACGTGGTGAAAGTACAGACGAAAGCGATACAAAGAATGACAACCATTATAATATAGGTAATCGTTCCAAGGCTGTAGGTTATGGTTACAACGTCACGATGGCTCCTGGTTACGATGCTGTATCCACGAACCCCATCATCGCCCTCGAAAAGCTGGAAGCAGCAGGTAAGCGCCGCCAGCAGGCCATGAAGGAATTCTTCGAGACAGGTATGGCCAACATCATGGCTTACGTTTGACGGATGAGGGATGGAGAAGAGGCACTTACGACCGCCATGTACAGAACGATTCATGGGTCGGCAAGCTGAAGTACATCGAGAACTACCAGTACCCCCTCGTTAAGATTGGCAACCACATCTGGACGCGCGAGAACTTCAGCGGCAACATCCCTCACGGCAAGGACGCAGACCATCGCTACGGTATCAATGTTGTAAAAGGTAATGCATACTACTCGCTCATGGCTATCAACAATATGAAAACGCCGACAGGATATCACATAGCAAAGAGCATTGACTATAAGAATCTGAAGAAGATTGTTACCTTCAACGTAGGTAGCGAGGGCATCGGCGGCGTCATGCAGAAGGGCGGTAACTCTGGATTCGATATGGAATGGAACGGCTGGTACATCTACCATTTCTATCACTTAGATAATTATGTTCTCGATGAGTATTATTTCTGGGACTACAAACTTCAGGCTGGTAATGGTGCACACCACATGACTTACCTGACTGGCGACGGCTGCACCTGCGGTGTCAAAGACGATGTAATGGGTGTAAGCAAAAAGCTGAACGGCGAAACGTACGCCATTCAGATCCGCCTCGTGATGGACTAATCACACTCTCTCTCAAAAAAGGCTTCCCCCGCGAGAAGCTTTTTTTGCCCTTTTTTAGAGTTGAGGCGACAGATTTTGAGGACGGTGGGGCGAATTTGTCGTCATATAGACTCCGTGTCGCTACAAGTTAGAACAAAAAACAGCAAAAAAACATGGAACCTGTAGATTTTTTACTACTTTTGCATTCAGAAACGCGAGAACAGGCTGCACTTCAGTATAGAGCGAGTTTTCTGCATTCGGTTTGCACAATCCTTGCACTGTCGGAAGGAACAAACAACCTCCAGACGACACAAAAGAGAAAAAAACAAATAATGTATAACAGTTAAAAACAAAAAACAATGAAAAAGATGTTGATGATGGTCGCAGTCGCCCTAATGACAGCAATGAGTGTGAATGCACAGAGTGAGGATCTTAAGAACGAACTGAGCGTGTCGTACGGTTTCGGTAGTATCTCACAGTTAGGCGATGGTATCGGAGAAGGTCTCGGCCTGATTTTCACTGACACAGAGTATGACGACGGTTTTATCTTGGGTCCGATTTCAGTAGAGTATTTCCGCCACCTCAGCAATCCCCGGTAGGCCATCGGCGGCGTCGTATCATATTCGAAGTGGGATAGCGACATCCAGAAGAGGAGTGGCAGTCATGAGAAGGTGGGTGAGCGCAATCGTAATTATATTTCAGTAATGCCGGCCGTCAAGTGGTACTGGGTCAACAAGAACAGTTTTGGTCTCTATTCCAAGGGCGCTGTTGGTGCTGCATTCCTGAATAGCACAGAGAAAGACCTTGCCACCAATACATCGAAAGACGATAATAGCACCCACTTCATGTTCCAGCTCTCACTCATCGGTGCTGAGTTTGGTAATCAGTTCCGCGGCTTTGTCGAAGCAGGCGTCGGTGAGCAGGGATTCATTCAGGCTGGTCTCCGCTACAAGTTCTAAATGCTAAATGCTTAATGCTGCAGTGTGCTGATGCATCTGGAACCGCATACGAAAAAATAAAGCCCGAAGTTTTGAACTCCCAGTTTTTTTCCTTATCTTTGTCGCCAAATAAAGTAAGGTATGCAGAAATCCCTGTCCGCACGGCTCACCTACCGCATCATGGCGGTGGTTCTGGTAATGATGACCATCATCACAGCTGTGGTGTATTTCACCGTCAGGGAGTATATGCTTGACGAAGCCAATGAGCGCTATCTGGGCTTTCTCCTCGAGAATCATCAGGAGATACGACGCAAGCTGGCCGATGTCTATGTGGCTGCAGAAAACAATGTCCACGACATTGAGCGCGACATTGACAATCCCGACAAAATGTTCGAACACATGGAACGTATTGTCACGAAAAACCCTTCCATCGTCTGTTGCGCCTTGTTGTTCAAGCAAGACTATTATCCCGCAAAAGGCCGGGTCTTCGTACCTTGTGCCAGAAAGGACAAGGCAGATAGTATTATAGTGTCGAGGATTGACAGCACGTACAACAGCTACTTCTATAGAGAATGGTTTCAGAATCAGTTGAAGGCAGACAAAAGCGTCTGGACAATGCCCTACTTCGAGAGCCAGTTTTTCGCAGGCAACCAGGAACCGCGGCTGCTGACCACCTACGCCGTCCCTATCCACGACCACGAAGGACACACCGTCGCTCTCCTTGCTGCCGACCTGTCGCTGGAATGGTTGAGAAACGAGCTCATGGATGATATCCAGGAGATAAATAGTCAATACGAGAAAGGACACAAGCACCAATCCTACTTCTTTATCATTGACCGGAAAGGCACCTACGTCATACATCCGAATAAGAAACTCATGCTGACACCTTTCGACGAGAAGGTTGGCAAAGAGATGTTGGCTCACCGGGGAACCTGCGTGACGGACGTTGACGGAGTAAAGTCAAGGCTATACTATCGCTCCTTCGAATACGTGAATTGGACGATGGTCATTGTGGCACCTGAAGACGTGATCATGGCTAACGCAAAGATTCTGAACATCATCATCCTGGCGGTGATGACGATAGGTCTGTTGGTCATTTATCTGTTCTGTCGCCGCCAGATTAAAGAGATTGCCGACCCCTTTGCTGCACAGAAGGCTGCGGTTGACCGTGAGCTTACCATTGCCCATAACATCCAGATGGCCCTGTTGCCAAAGCCGTTCCCCGAACATGCTGACATCGATCTCTATGCCACGCAGACACCTGCCCGCGATGTGGGAGGTGACCTTTACGACTATTTCGTGCATGAAGGCCGTCTCGTGTTCTGCATCGGTGATGTCAGTGGCAAGGGCGTACCTGCTGCCCTGTTGATGGCGGTGATGAGGTCTATGTTCCGTAGCGAAGCACGTCGTGCAGACAGTGCTGCCGATATCGTGGATGCCATGAACCGTAATCTCTGCGAAGAATATAAAGGCGGCGATTTTATTACCATGTTCGTGGGCATCCTCGACTTACAATCGGGCTGTCTTGACTATTGTAATGCAGGTCATGAGACTCCCCTCGTATCAGGCCACTTGTTGGATGTCAAGCGTAACCTGCCCGTGGGAGCACTCTCTGATTGGATTTATGAGGGTGAGCAGACGCAGTTGAAGCCTGGCGACATGCTGTTTCTTTATACCGATGGACTTAGTGAGGCCAAGAACGGTACTGGAGAGATGTTGGGCAGAAAGCACGTACAGCAACTCGCCAGCGGGCAAAGCACGGATGCGGCACAGCAATTGGTTGAGCTGATGGAGGCAGAGGTACACCGTCATGCGGGCGATGCTGAACAGAACGACGACATCACCATGCTGGCCATCAAGTGGCAGCCAAACCAAATAATGATGTCTGCCTCAATGGATGAAATCTCTTGTATTGAACCATTCATGGCCCATGTCGTCAAACACGCTGGGATGGAAGGAAGGGAGGCCAACCGCCTCAGACTTGCTGTAGAGGAGGCTGTGGCAAATATCATCAATCACGGACATGCCACTGCCATAACACTTCATGCAACGGAGGAAGACAACCAGTTGGTGTTGACTATCGACGACGATGGACAGCCCTTTGATCCCACATTAGGTTCTCCTACAGACTTCTCTGTGCCAGCCGATGAGCGTCCTCCCGGAGGCCTGGGCATCGTGCTGATTCACAAGATGGCCGACAGACTGGACTACCAGCGCATAGACGGACATAACATCCTGAAAATAGTGAAATTGTCAAATAGTAAATAGTTAAATAGAGTTATGTTGAACATCACGATGAACGAGCAAGAGGGCAGGCTCATAGCAGTCCTTGTAGGCGACCTTGACAATGCTGCCAGCAGTTTGGCAGAACGTGGTCTTGCACCAGTGTTTGAACGTACAGACTGCGATGTGGTCATTGACTGTACGGAACTGAATTACATCTCCAGCAGCGGCCTGCGCATCGTACTTAACATCTTCAAGCATACCCGTAGCAACGGTCATAAGGCTATACTGAAGAGCTTGTCTGATGATGTGAAGGAGGTCTTTGATCTCAGTGGATTCCTACAGTTGTTCATCGTGGAGAAATAGAATATAATAGTTTAAAGCATACAGATGGAAGAAGATATTAAAAAGTATCAGGAAGAAATAGCCATTCTGCGCAAAGAAGTAGAACGGCTGAAAAATGAGCTGATTCGTATGGTAAGCCGCAACCTCGACCTGTCGGAACGTATGGAATGCGATGTTGATCTGCGACGTCGTACAGAGGTGGCGCGTGAAATCATGGAGGGTTTCGTCGAGCGGCAGCGTAATGCCGACCTGCAGGACGACGGTCAGCTGATGGCACTCATTGAGATGCGCTTGGAGAAGGAGAGACCTCATCTGCGCCCCGATTTCGATGTGCGCGCACTGGCAGAGATGCTCGGGGTCTCGATGAAGAGGCTTTACCAGCTCTTCCGCAAACAGACCATCCATCGCACGCCAGAAGCTTTTATCGACAACCTGCGCACGCTGACTGCCCTGCGACTGCTGCGCGAAAAGCCCAACTATACCATTGCCGTCATTGCCGAGGAGGCTGGCTTCTCGAATGTGCGTACGTTGCAACGCCGTATTCAGGATGCCATCGGCATGAGTCCCGTTGAATACAGGCTGATGATAACCCGCGACTTATA
Source organism: uncultured Prevotella sp. (assembly GCA_905236875.1). Taxonomy (GTDB): domain Bacteria; phylum Bacteroidota; class Bacteroidia; order Bacteroidales; family Bacteroidaceae; genus Prevotella. The sequence goes on from CAJOQT010000038.1 coordinate 10,574, forward strand.
GGAAAATGTGCTTATAGATAGTCTATCAGCACGTCCCATACAGCAACAATATGGCAGATAGAGCCTGCCAGCACGAAGAAATGAAAGACCGTATGCATGTATTTCTTCTTGTTGATGCTATAGAAGACGGCTCCTGTGATATAACAGACACCCTCGGCAATAAGCCAGGAAACGGCGATGGTACTGACGGTATCAAGCAAAGGCTTGAAGGCTGCCAGTACGCTGAGTCCCATGCCGACAAAGCAGAATGTTTCGATATTGGAGTGTTGCTTTAGTTTGATGAAGCTAATCGTGGTGCCTGCGATGGCACACAGCCATACGAATGCAAACAGTCCCCATCCCCAATAGGCCTGTTGGCGTAGGGCAATCAGCGTGATGGGTGAATAAGAACCTGCGATGTGCCAGTAGATTGCTGCATGATCCCACTTACGGAAACGCTCACGCCATTTGGAACGCTGATTCACAGCATGATAAACCGTAGAAGCTATGTAGCTGCCAAGCATGCCAAACAAATAAAGCGAGACACCAAGACGTGCCCAACCGTTCTCACCTTGAAAGCACATGACGATGAATACTATGCCGAAAGCGACACCAATAATAATGCCTCCAGCATGTGACCATGAGTTCCAGTACTCTTCTTTCTTTGAATAGTGAATGCCCATACGTCCTGTAATAAACAGAAAGATACGAAAACCCATTTGTGTTCTCGTATCTTCACATCGTGCGTGGACCAGCCAGGGCTTGAACCTGGGACCTCCAGATTATGAGTCTGTTGCTCTAACCAACTGAGCTACAAGTCCAGTTTCGCGGTTTTTACGCCGCAAAGGTACGAATAAGTGAGGAAACAACCAAATTTTTTTGATTTTTTTCGCGAAATAGTGAAGCTGTCACAGTTGCTGTGAGGTGTTGTCACAGGTAGAAGATACCTTCTGGTCCCATATTGAACAGCAGGTCAAGGATGCTGAGGTTGGGTAAAAAGCCATGCTTATGGGCAAACACCTGATAGTAAGGACGCGGCTGAAAGTCCATATCGGTCATAGGATGCTTGGGACTGATAGCCATGCGGAGGTCGGATAATCCGACGGGCAAACCGTCGGACATAGTAGATAGGAGGGAAGAGGCTCCGTCGGACACTGTGGGTAGGAAGTCTGTCGTGGGTTCTACGTGGGGATGGATGTCGAGGAGTCCGCAAACGGTCTGTATGATCTCGAAGTTGAAGTCGTACAGGAAGGTGTAGTCGCGTTCGAAGAATGGCCGCAGGTCGTCAGCGTAGTATTCGAAGAACGGACTCTCACTGTATGCGGACTGTAGCGCGTTCCAGTGTACGCGCCGCCAGGAGCCGTGGTTGCTGATGCGGATATCTTTTATAGAGGTTGGGAGGGGACTGTGCTCTACGGGTACGGTGAGTGCCTGAATGCCGTTGGTGGTGGCAATGACACAACGATTGCGGTAGGTCTGCTTGACAAAGGACTCGCAGGCTTCCAGCAACACCCGTTCACTGCGGTACAGCTTCTGATACCACTGTATGGGTCCGAAGAAAGTGGTGGAAAGGAGAACCGTCATAGGGCTTTGCTTTCTCTTATTGCTCAATTCTCTTGAAAGCCACAGATTGCCAGAAAACGGTCCTTCCGCCAGCCACTCCATAAGGGCTGTTCCGGGTCGTGGCTATATATAATAAGGAACGCACGACCGATGATATGGTCTTCAGGGATTAAGAGAGGAGTCCTGCCAAAGGGAGACCTGCCTATAGGTTCCATGAGGTAATAGTCGGCATCGTCGCAGGCGGCACGACTGGGTATCACCAGCCATTTGCCGCCAGTCTTAATGCTGTCGCCAGGCATGTTCTTACAACGCAGGAAAAGTACATGTCGGTCATCGACAGCCGACTGCAAGGTGTCTGTGGGGTCATTGACAGCAACAACATCACCACGTTCTACAGGCTGTCGCCACAGTCGGCTATAATGCATGAAGTGATTGCCACCGACGCGCAGGCCATAACTCCAGCGGTTGACCATCACGCGGTCGCCAGCCATGAAATAGGGCATCAGAGCCTGACCTTCAACACCATAGATGGTCACTACCGTAGCCCTGATTAGCAGCATCACCACAATGGCGATGGCCAAGGCAAGGAGCGTCTTCAGGGTGCTGCGCATAAATAAACCTCAAATCTCAAACCTACTTGATATTATCTACCAAACGGAAGAGACGTCTCCAGCGTATGCCGCCGAAGCCTCCACGGTCTGGGTCGGAACTCCACCAGATAAAGATAGGTTTACCTACGATATGGTCTTCAGGAACAAATCCCCAGTAGCGGGAATCGGCAGAGTTATGACGGTTGTCACCCATCATCCAGTAGTAGTCCATCTTGAAGGTATAGCTGTCTGTCTGCTGGTCGTTGATAAAGATCTTACCGTTGCGAACCTCCAGTTTGTTGCCTTCGTAAGCACGGATGCAACGCTCATAGATGGGCAGGTTGTCGAGATTAAGTTTGATGGCCTCGCCCTTCTTGGGAATCCACACAGGACCGTAGTTGTCGCGTGTCCAGTGTTTGTTGCCGTTCAAGGGATAGATGTCCCATTCGTCGGCATTAGTATTGATCTCAATACTCTCCACGAGATCCTTGCGTTTTGACAAGACACTTGCGGTGTGATTAGTCATCGGCATGTAGCCGGTGGCATTCAGGATGGATATCTCCTCATTGGTAATGCCGAGTTCTTCAATCAGTTCCTCTGGCAGATGCAGGTTCTGTGGCTTTACCCAGTAGGTATATTGCACGTTGTCGGGTTCTTTGTTTGGCTTGCCGTCCAGAATCACTACACGGTTTCTGATTTCGAGTGTTTGTCCTGGCAGTCCGACGCAACGCTTGACATAGTTCTCACGACGGTCGGTAGGACGGGTCATGATGTCGCCATAAACGCCCGGGTTGTTGTATATCTGTTCGCGTCCCAGCTGATAAACCTGCTGGTAGAACTTCAGGCGATGCTCCGCATCCATCGTGTTTGGGTTCGGACGATTGGGATATGCCTGATAGCCCAGACCGTAACACAGCCGGTAGAAGTCGTCTGCCTGATACGACGGATTTGAACACAAAGTATCACCTGACGGATAGTTAAATACCACGATGTCGTTCAGCTCCACCTTGCCGAAGCCCTTGACGCGGCGGTAGTCCCAGTGGGGCCACTCGATATAGCTCTTGCACTCGATGACGGGCAGTGTGTGCTGTGTCAATGGCATGGTGAGCGGCGTCTCAGGAATACGCGGTCCATACGACACTTTCGAAACGAACAGGTAGTCGCCGGTCAGCAATGATTTTTCCAAAGAGCTGGATGGGATGACATAGTTCTGGAAGAAGAACAGGTTGATGAAATAGACGGCTATTAGTGCAAATACCAGTGCATCGACCCATGACATGATGAAGCGAACAGGTCCTTCGGACTCGCGCCACCACTGCCACTTGATTTTCTTTGTGATGTAGATGTCGAAGATAAAAGGTACGACGAGCAGTCCCCACCAGCTCTCTACCCAATAGAGGAACAGCAGGTATAGTACGAGGACGACGAGGAACTTCGCCCATTGCTTCTTCATATTCAGTTGATTCTTTTCTCTCATGTTATTTGTTTTTTTATGATGAGCCTTATGGGGCTTATGGGTTTTAGAATTTAAACATATCGCTGATGGTGAGCAGGCCTTCGTGTTCTTTGGTAAACTCTGCTGCCAATACAGCTCCCAATGCGAAACCCTTGCGGCTATGAGCATCGTGAGTAATCGTGATAAGATCGGCATCGGAGTCATAGCGTATGGTATGAATACCAGGTACTTCACCACGGCGGATATGGTCAATGCGCAGCAATTGTGGATCGGTGGTATCTTCTGCCCAACCCTCTAAACGGTCGATGTTTGCCACAATCTCCTCACCCAGTGTGATAGCAGTACCACTCGGATGGTCGAGTTTATGTACATGATGTGTCTCTTCCATCTCCACGTTATATTGTGGAAAGTTGTTCATGATCTTGGCAAGATAACGGTTGACGGCTGAGAAGATGGCAACGCCGATGCTGAAGTTCGAAGCCCAGAAGAGGGTCTGACCATTGGCACATGCCTGTCTTACGTCTTCACCGTGTTCATTCATCCAACCAGTAGAGCCGCTGACAACTTTCACTCCTTTCGCCCATGCCTTCAAGTAATTACCATAAGCGACCTGTGGAGCAGTAAACTCAATCGCAACATCAGCAGAGGCAAAGGCCTCGCTTTCGAAGTCTTCCTGGTTGTCAATATCAATGATACTTACAATCTCATGGCCACGTTCAAGGGCAATCTGTTCAATCATCTTACCCATCTTGCCGTAGCCGATTAATGCAATCTTCATATTCCTTTTGAATTAAAACGCTGCAAAGGTAATAATTAATTATCAATTATCAATTATCAATTATCAATTATTATGGTTTATCTACCTTATTTCGAAATGTCGTTCATTAGCATACGAGTGACAGCATGGGCTGTCTGTATTAACGAAGATACTATAAATCCTGCTCAAACGGTGCCATCGGCAGGCCGTTGAGACCGACGACATTGGCATCGGCGGGGTTGTCTTTCCATGCGTAGCGGATTTTCGTTGGGGTGAAGTCAGAGTTGAAGAGTGTAATGACATTCCCTTTGCCTATGGCTGGCACATTGTGGATAGAATTACCGTCGTCCGCAATTTCAAAAGTATAAAGATCTCCTTCTTGTATGGGCTGATCGAGTGTGAGTTGAATAGTGGATCCCGTAATCTGGACTGATATGACTTTTGGTGATAGTTGCACCTTCTTATTGAATACAAGCTTGTCGAAACAAAGACCGATACGTTCGGCAACTTCCTTTTTACGCAGTGGATGAATATCGACGGTTTCGCCAAGGTCTATGATACATGCCAGTTCTGCACGTGGATCGGCTAACGCTGTCAGACGCTGTTGTTCGCGCAGTGCTGCCCAGTTGCTGTTCACTGGTGTGGTTTGTGGGACGATAGGTGAGGGGAAACCTGTCTGCTGTCGTCCATCGTAATTAGCCAATTGTACAATGACAAACGGCATCTGCTGGTCCTGCCAGCAATCACGCCAACAGCCCATCAGCTTTTTGAGGTAGTCACCGTAAGGAGCGGGATTGCCGGTATTTGATTCACCTTGATACCACACCACACCACTCAAGGCGTAAGGTGCCAGCGGATAGAGTACGGCATTGTAGAGGGTTGTTGGCAGGTTCTGCAGCGACACATCTCCACTGGGGCATGAGGGCATGGCGGCTCCAGCATGGTGTTTCCACAGCTCACTCAGTTTGATGACATCCTGCGGCATGGGGTTCTGGCTGAAGCGGTCTGCGCCAAAACAAAGCATATAGGGCTTCTGCGGAATGAAATGCGCGATACCATATTTATTAATGAAGCGAACGGTGATGACGTTGTCGCCCTCACGTAACAAGCCTTCGGGAATATCGTAGCGGCGCGGAGGATACTGGTAATACGTGCGGCCAACCTGTTGACCGTTGACATAAGTGATGTCAGCATCGAACAAGGTGCCCAGCAATAGACGGGCAGGCTGTCCGGCATGGGTCTTGTCAATGGTCACATGCTGACGCAGCCAGATGCTGCCAATGATGCCGCGTCCGTTCACTTTTGCCCATTCCATCGAATATTGATTAACCAAAGGCCATGAAGAGTCATCGTAGTCAGTAGCAGTGAAACGACCATTCATTCCAGGGTCTTGTGCATCTAACAATTCATTCCATCGCTGGTCAGCCAGCTGGTTAGCACGGGTCTGTGTTTTGACGTAGTCGTCGCTTTGGTAGAGTTTGGTCTTTTCTATCAACTGCGGGTAGTCGCGTTGTAGCGAGTCAGCACTGATCCAAGCCTCAATGGGAGTGCCTCCCCAACTGTTGACAATAATGCCCTGCGGCACGCCCGTTTCTGCAAACATCCGTATGCCGAGGAATGTGCCGACTGCAGAGAAAAGCCAGGCATTTTGCTTGTTAAGTGGCTTCCAGTTGATGCTGGTGGCACGTATATCCTCTTGTACACCGTGGGTGTTTGTCTCGTTCTGAACGCGGAAAAGACGTATTTTGCTGTTGTCAAAATGTTCGATTTCATCGACATATTGTGGATAAACACGCTCAATGGTCACGTCAATGTTTGATTGTCCGGAGCACAGCCAGACATCGCCAATTAGCACGTCAGTAATCTCCCTTGTCTCAGACTTCTCACCTCTCACCTCTAACACATAAGGTCCACCGGCCTTCTGTTTGGGAAGGTTGATGCACCATCGCCCGTTGGTATCAGCTATAGTGGTGTATTGTTTCTTACGGAAGATGACAGTCACTTGTTCGCCAGGGTCTGCCTTACCCCAAATGGGAATTGTCTTTTCACGTTGTAGTACCATGCCCGACTGGAATAGTTGAGGTAAGACAACGGCAGACTGTGCGGTCAGAGCCCCCAGACTGACGGCTAATAGCCATAATAACATACGATGTTTCATATCCTTGTAGTTTTAGCAATTTATAATGCAAATGTAGCAATTTATGACGATGAATCCGTCAAAATAGGTTTGTTAATTGTTAAATGAAACAAAAATGAAAACTTATGTTACATTCGGCAACATTTTGTTGACAAAAAACCATTACCTTTGCAAACAATAACCCAAAACAAAAACAATTAATATGGAAACAAACGAGCAAAAAGGTTTTTACAAACTTTCATGGCTGCAACGCATCGGTTTTGGCGCAGGTGATATGGCGCAGAACCTAATTTATCAGACCGTTAGTATCTGGTTGTTGTTCTTCTACACAAACGTTTATGGACTTGACCCTGGCGCTGCTGCCCTCATGTTCCTCATTGTCCGACTGATAGACTGGGCATGGGACCCCGTGGTGGGTGCATTTGTCGATAAGAGCAATCCCAAATGGGGAAAATATCGTTCCTGGCTGATTCTTGGCGGTATTCCTTTGACAGGTTTCGCTATTCTCTGCTTCTGGAACGGATTTAGCGGCTCGCTCTTATACGCTTATGTCACCTATGTTCTGATGTCTATGTGCTACACGCTGGTCAATGTGCCCTACGGCGCCTTGAACTCGTCGCTCACCCGTGATACCAATGAGATTACTATTCTCACCTCCACCCGTATGTTCATGGCCAACGCAGGTGCGCTTATCGTGAAGTCACTGCCGATGGTGATTGCCATCTTTGCTCCGGTAGCAGCCGATGGCAGTGCTATCATCAATAAGCCAGAATCGGCATCCGCTTGGTTCATTACCATGACCCTGTTCGCCTTGGCAGGATTGGTACTCCTGATATTTTGTTTCACACAAAGTAAAGAACGTGTGGTTATGGACAAGGCCGAATCGGATAAGGTGAAGGCTACTGATCTCTTCACTGAGTTTGTACACAACCGTCCGCTGCGCATCCTGGCCTTCTTCTTTGTGACAGCATTCTCCATGATGAGTGTCAGCAACGCTGCCGATGCTTATTTCATGACTTATAACGTAGGTGCCAATGAATATATGACTACCGCGTTCATGTGGCTTGGCACTATTCCCGCGTTTATCTTCATGCCGATGGTTCCCGCCATCAAGCGCAAGGTGGGCAAGAAGGGCATGTTCTACTGCTTCTTGGGTGTGGCCGTCATTGGCATGTTGCTCATGTACGTTTGCGTACAGGTAGAGTCACTCAAGCAGTTCTGGATTCTCTGTGTTATCCAGTTTATCAAGTCCACTGGTATCATCGTTGCCACTGGCTATATGTGGGCACTGGTTCCCGAGGTGGTATCGTACGGTGAATACAAAACCGGCAAGCGTATTGCAGGTATCGTCAACGCTCTCACAGGTATCTTCTTCAAGCTTGGCATGGCATTGGGCGGTGTAGTACCCGGTGCGGTTCTGGCTATTGTAGGATTCGATGCCAAGCTCGACCAGCAGACACCATTTGCCGAGCAGGGTATCCTCTGGCTCGTATGTGTCATCCCGGCTGTCCTGCTGTTGCTTGCAATGTGGATTATCAGCAAATACGAACTTGAAGACGATGTCATCGACAAGATCAATGCAGAAATTGAAGCACGCAGCAATGAATAAGAAAATAAAGATATTGACGCTCTGTCTGGCCATGATGCCGTTGGCATCCATGGCTCAGCAGGGCTTGAGGGATGCTGTCGGCAAATACTGCCTCATCGGTGCTGCCGTGAATCAGTGGCAGAGTGACGGACAGGTTCCTCAGGCAGACGCTGTACTCGCGAAGCACTTTAACTGTTTAGTGGCAGAAAACTGCATGAAACCCGAGGTCCTGGCACCTGCAGAGGGAATCTTTGATTTCCGTGTGGCAGACAAGTTTGTCAACTATGCCCAACAGTTGGGGCTAAAGGTAAATGGACATTGTCTGGTATGGCACTCACAGGCTCCTGACTGGTGGTTCACCAATGGCTATACAGCCAGTCCTGCCTCGAAGGAAGTGTTGAAGGAGCGGCTGATCAAGCATATCAAGACTGTTGTGGGTCATTTTAAGGGACAGGTCTTTGGATGGGACGTTGTCAATGAGGCTATCATGGACGACGGTTCCTTCCGTCAGTCTCCTTATTATAATCTGCTGGGTGAGGAGTTTATTGAGGTTGCTTTCCGTGCAGCTCACGAGGCTGACCCTGATGCAGAACTTTATTACAACGACTACTCGATGTCGGGAGCAGCGAAACGCGAGGCTGTCTGTCGTTTGGTGAAGAATCTGAAGGCAAAGGGATTGCGTATCGATGGTGTGGGCATGCAGAGCCACAATGGTCTCGACTATCCCAATCTGGACGAATACGAGAAGAGCATTGATGCCTTTGCTGCCTGTGGTGTGAAGGTCATGATAACAGAGCTCGATATCAATGTACTGCCAAATCCACAGGGGTTTGGTGGTGCTGCCATCGAGCAGAACTTCGAGTTCCAGCAGCAATATAACCCCTATGTTGACGGTCTGCCCGCTGCCAAACAGAAGGAACTGGACGAGCGCTGGCTAACACTATTTAAGATTTATTACAAACATCGTTCTCAGATCAGCCGCATTACCCTGTGGGGCGTGTGCGACGAGAATTCCTGGCTCAATGGCTGGCCCATCAAGGGACGTACCAACTACCCGTTGCTCTTTGACCGCCAATACCAGGCTAAGCCTGTGGTTAACGAAATTATCAAACTATACAAATAAATAAACGATTATGGCTAAATTACCGCGTTATCTTTTCCCAAGTGATTATATGGCTGACCCGTCGGCTAATGTGTTTAACGGACGTCTTTACGTCTATCCTTCTCATGACTGGGATGCCGGCGAGTGCTTCGACGACGATGGCGGACACTTCCAGATGAAGGACTACCACGTATTGTCGTGGGATGACATAGAGAACGACGATGCTACCGACCATGGTGTTATTCTTGACGTGAAGGATGTGCCCTGGGCCGAGAAGCAGATGTGGGACAACGATGTTGTCGAGAAGGAAGGTAAGTACTTCCTTATCTTCTCCGCCAAGGAGTATAGCGGTGTGTTCCGTCTTGGCGTGGCTGTAGCAGACAAGCCCGAAGGCCCGTTCATTCCCGAAAAATTCCCTATCCGCGGCTCATTCAGTATTGATCCTTGCATGTTCAAGGACGATGACGGCCAGATCTATTGCTACTTTGGCGGATTGTGGGGTGGACAATTGCAGTGGGGACGCACGCTTTATCATGGCTTTTCTGCCATCCCAGGCAAGTATGGTGATGATAACGGTCTTGTTGATCTCGGTCCTGCTCCCGACCACAAAACGCAGCTCTTTGCCAAGCCTGATGCTCCGGCACTTCCCAGTAATGTCGTACGCATGACAGATGACGTGCTGCAGTTTGCTGAGGCTCCACGCCCTGTCATCATTCTCGACAAGGACGGACAACCCCTGAAGGCTGGTGACCCGCATCGCTTCTTTGAGGCCAGCTGGATGCACAAGTACAACGGCAAGTACTATTTCTCTTACTCTACGGGTGATAGCCACTTCCTGTGCTATGCCATTGGTGACAATCCCTATGGACCGTTTACCTACCAGGGAGTTGTTCTCGATCCCGTCGTAGGCTGGACCACCCATCATAGCATTGTGGAGTACAAGGGACAGTGGTATCTGTTCTATCATGACTGTGTGCCCTCGAATGACATCACTCACCTGCGTTCCCTCAAGGTACAACGACTGTTCTACAATGAGGATGGCACCATCCAAAAGGTAGTGAATGAATAAATATCGGATTTTAGCAGACTATTACGCTCTGTGTCGCGATGAAATCGTGCATTTTGTCGCTTTGCGAATAGCAGATCACGATGCTGCAGAGGACATCGTTCAGGATATTTTTGTACGTCTGCTACAATCTGACAAACTGATTAACGCCACCACGTTACCCGCCTTGACTTATACAATGGCGCGTAACATGGTGGCTGATTGGTTCCGCCGTCGTCGTGTATTCGAGGAATATGAACATTATATCATAGGAACAGGAAACGACAGGGAATCGATGGAATCGGTAATTTCTGCAAGAGAACTCATGGAACGAATGGAGCGAACCCTTGCTCGTCTTGCACCAGAATGCCGTGAGACATACTGTCTCCATATATATGACGGTATGCAAGTCAGCCAGATTGTCCAATCTACAGGGTTGCCTTATCGTGCCGTCGAGTATCGTATAGGACAGGCTCGTCATGCTGTTCGCCGTTCTTTGCGAACAGCCATGTGATGACAGTCATTGAGAGTAACTCAACGGCGGTCACTCTCAATCAATGCCAGCAGACGTTCTACGGCTTCTGATTCAGGAATATTCTTGGCAACACACTCTTTCTTACGATAGAGGGAGATCTTTCCCCGTCCGGCACCCACATAGCCGTAGTCGGCATCGGCCATCTCTCCGGGACCATTGACGATACATCCCATAATTCCAATCTTCAGACCTACCAGATGCTGGGTGGCTGCCTTGACTTCTTCGAGTCGAGCCGGCTCACGCTCGGCAATACGTGCCAGTTCGCATTGCTCTTGCTTAATAGCCGCCTTGATGCGGGCAATGGTTTCCTGCAGGTTGTAGAGTGTACGTCCGCAGCCAGGGCATGATATGTATTCGGTCTTCGTGAACTTGATGCGGGCAGCCTGGAGGATGGCGTCGGCAAGTTCGACAAGACGGGACTCTTCATAAAACTTATTGTGAATTATCAGTTTCGTTGCCTTGCGGTCAATCAGCAGGCCTCCCACGGCCATGGCAGCCTTCAACTGGAGGGTTTCCCAATCTAGACAAAAGACGGTCAGAGTGATGGTATCATCCTTGATGGTGGCTTCTGCCTCAGCACGAAGAGCAGTACATTCCTCCATCAGATCCACCAGCTTACGGGCTACGGGAATTTCTGCCTCCGGCTCCTCGCTGAGTGACACACGAATGGTGTCGCCAATGCCTTCAGTGAGTAGGGCGCCAATACCTACGGCACTCTTGATGCGTCCGTCCTCGCCCTCGCCGGCCTCGGTAACGCCAAGATGTAACGGATAGTGCATGTCCTCGGCATCCATCGTCTTGACGAGCAGACGGACACTCTGCACCATGACGACGGTGTTGGAGGCCTTGATGCTGATAACGACGTCGTTGAACTCCTCGCGCTTGAAGATTCGCAGGAACTCCATGCAGCTCTCCACGATGCCCTCGGGGGTATCGCCATAGCGCGACATGATGCGGTCGGAGAGTGAGCCATGGTTTACGCCGATGCGCACAGCAGTATGGTGCTCCTTACATATATTAATAAAAGGCACCAGTTTACGCTCGATCTTCTGCAGCTCCTCGGCATATTCCTCGTCGGTATATTCCAAGTGCTTGAATGTGCGGCCCGGATCGACGTAGTTGCCGGGATTGATGCGTACCTTCTCACAATACTGTGCCGCAATGTCGGCTGTATGAGCCGTGAAGTGAACATCTGCCACCAAGGGCTGTGTATAGCCGTCAGCCTTCAGTCGTGCGGAGATGTTCTTCATGTTCTCTGCCTCACGTGTCCCCTGTGTGGTGAAACGCACCAGTTCGCCGCCGGCATCGATGATGCGTTTAGCTTGTGCTACACACCCTTCCGTGTCGTTGGTGTCGATGGTTGCCATTGACTGTATGCGAATGGGGTTGTCACCACCGATGGCAATGTTGCCGACTTGGGCAACGCTGCTAATTCGTCTTGTACTCATATTTCACTTCTGCTAAATCTTTGTTGGCCTTCTCAATCTTTGCTTTCAGCCCCTCTTTGTAAACGGCGAGGCGTCCGGCCAGCTCAGGGTCTCCAAGAGCCAGCATCTCAACGGCAAGGATGGCTGCGTTTTGTGCGCCATTGATTCCTACTGTAGCAACAGGTATGCCTGGTGGCATCTGTACGATGCTGAGTAGTGCATCGAGTCCGTCGAGCATTCCTTTGATAGGTACACCTATGACAGGCAAGGTTGTTGATGCGGCAATGACACCTGGCAAGGCGGCTGCCATGCCTGCTCCGGCAATAATGACACGGATGCCACGTTCCTGGGCTGTCTTGGCAAATTGTTCGACAGCATCGGGTGTACGATGGGCCGAGAGTGCGTTTACTTCGAAAGGCACCTGCAGCTCGTCTAACAGCTTGCAGGCTTTTTCCATGACAGGCAGGTCGCTGGTGCTGCCCATGATGATACTGATAATTGCTTTCATGATGTTGGTTTGAATAGATGTTATAACCAGATGATGGCCGGAATGGTACATACGAGGCCGACGAAGAAACCGCCCACGACCTGTGACAAGGTATGCTGGCGCAGAATCATTCGGCTGCTGCCTAACAGACCCGCCATGATGAATAGCAGGCAGAACCACCATACGGGATTGAATCCAAAGGCATCGGCAAAGACGAACAAGGCTCCGGCAAATCCTCCAATAGCTGCCGTATGGGTAGAGATCTTCCACAACATGTTGATGAGGGCGCAGACAATTTGTACCACCAGTGCCGCTATGACGATGCTGGCCATGAAGTGGGGGATATGCTGGCGTTCCATCAGGAATACACAGGCAAAATAACACAGGATGGAGATGATGTAGGGTACCATGCGCCGTTCCTTTTGTCCCAGTTCGATAAGTGTCCAGCCCTGATAACGACGGTATAGGCGTATGAGAAAAGTGGGCAGCAGAACGGTGAATAGGAACACCAGGCTGATGACCTTTAGTTTAAACTCCCAGGGATAGAGGCTCAGGTAGCTGAAAAGGAATAGGGTGAGCAGTCCTACCAGTGGCAGGTAGAACGGGGTGAAGATGACGCTGATGATACGGGCACCTAAAATAATTTGTTTCTCTCTTGTCATTTTCTCAATCGTGCAATAGGTATTCCCAGCTGTTCACGGTATTTGGACACCGTGCGCCTGGCAATGGGAAAACCTCGTTTCCTTAATTCTTCCCTGAGCATGTCATCGCTCAAAGGGTGTTTGTTGTCTTCTGTTTCAATGATTTCTCGCAGCGCAGACTTGATTTGTCGTTTGGACAGTTCCTCGCCACTCTCCGTTACGTATCCGTCGCTGAAGAAGAAACGAAGCGGGAAAGTCCCCCAGCGTGTCTGTGCATATTTGGAGTTGCAGACTCTCGAGATGGTGCTCAGATCCAGTCCTGTCCGCTCACTGATATCCTTCAGAATCATCGGACGTAACGACGACTCATCACCGTCTTCAAAGAATCGGTGTTGTATCTTGATAATGGCCTCCATGGTCAAGGTAAGTGTGCGGCGGCGGGTATTGATGGCTTCGATGAAGTTCCGGGCAGCATCAACCTTCTTTTTGGTATAGAGCAGAGCCTCCTTCATTTGGCGGCTCATGTTGTCATGGTTGTTCTGGTATTCCTTCATGGTCTCGACAAACGACGGAGAAACATGCAATTCTGGTACTTCGTTGTTATTGAGGTGAAAGGTCACCGTGCCGTCATCCTGTGTATCAACGATGAAATCGGGCGTTATCTGTTGCAATGAGCGTCCCATGCTTTCACCCATGGAAGCGCCTGGCTTGGGGTTCAGCTTGCGTAATTCGCCCATCAATGCTTCTGTCTGTATGTCGGATAGTCCTAAAGACTGCTGTATCTTGTTCCAGTGCTTTTTCGTGAAATCTTCGAAATGCTGTTTAATGACAATGGTCATCAGCTCACGCAGCCTTGATTGATCCCGGCGGCCAATCTGCAACAGCAGACACTCCTGTAGCGAACGGGCGCCGATGCCTGCAGGGTCGAAGTCTTGCAGTTTGTGTAACACTTCTTCTATCTCGCTGTGTGTTACATTTATATTATGGTATATGGCCAGCTCGTCGTAAATGCTGTCAATGCTTTTGCGCAATAGTCCGTCGTCGTCAAGCGAACCGATAAGGTACTCCATGACATTAGCCTCCACTGGTGACAGCTCAATCTCACGCATCTGTTGTTTCAGAAGGTCGTAGAACGAAGTCGTCTCACCATAGACGGCTTCTTCGCGTTCTTCCTCGCTCCATACTTTACGTTCACCGCTTCCTGTATAATAGACGGGAAGATCCTCGTCGTCGCGTCCTAATCCGGCCAGGGCATCGTCAAGGGCCCGTTGCCGTTCTTCACGTTCTTCGTGATCGTTCTGGTAGTCGTAGTCTTCGTCATCGGTTATGTTAGTGCCTTCGTTTTCCTGATGTTCCTTCCATTCGTCCGGCTCGTCGCCGGTAGCCACTTCAAGAGCAGGATTGTCATCCATCTCTGCATTGATGCGTTCCAGCAGTTGTGTCACAGGCATCTCCACCATCTGTGCCTGCAGCAGCTGGTGTTGTGTGATGCTTTGGGACTGCTTGAGCAGCTGTTCCTGAGTCTGTACCTGTACCTGACCTTGTGACTTAACCATAGTACTCCTTTAGTTGTTTGGCAAATGAAGAAAGACTTTCTGTATCACTGTCGCCAAAGCGTCGCCAGATATCGGCACATGGACCGAAAAGGTCATTGAACATGACATCGTGACGGTTCAGGTAAGGGTCAATGTGCTGGTAGATATCCATTACCACAACGATATCGGTTGAACGCATGTGCAACAGACGTGCCAGCTCCTGTACTTCGGGAGTCTCCTTCACCATGGTATTTGGAGTCAGACGGAAATAAAGATCCAATACCAGTATTAAGGCAACTGGTGTCCATGCAGAATGTTCCGATACTGGACGAAAGTCCTTTTCAAACGACTCGTTTACTTCCACGCCCTGATAGAACTCGTTGGCATTGCCGTAACCCTTCATTTCGCGTAACAGGCCGACAGCACGCCTCAGACGACGCGGATTGTCGGCATAGCGTTCCCAGATGCGTTCAAGGCGGGGTGTCTCCAATGAGGCAATCTGACACATCTTATTGAATAATACCTGTGGATGAATGTGTAGTTCCATTGCCAAGTCAACCATGGGCTTGCAGTATGTCGGCTTTAAGCCAACAGGCTTGCGCAGATAGAGTTGCAATAGCAACAGCCAGTAGTCATCCGACCAGTTCGAGGGCTTCGTCATAGTTCTTTCGGTTTTGATGTTGCAAATGTACAAAATAATTCTTAATGTTTAATGCTTTCTCTCGTATTTTTTATTAATTCATTCTCTCATTCATTAATTTTTGTCCTTTTATTTTTTCTTTTCCCCTTTTTTTCTTACCTTTGCAACCTAACCGGTTGTGTTGCTGATAATGGAATTCAAGAAGCTTGCCTTTCATGTTTTTCTGTCTGTGATGATTCTCTGGACTGTTCCGGTATTTGGACAGGACATGGATGAGACAGAGTATCAAGTCAGTTATGAAGCGATGCAGACTGACTATGGGTACTTTGGTACCACCGATGCCATCTTCTCTAAAAGCGAGACCATCATCAGCACGTTTTCGTTAACACAGAACAAACCGAAAGGCAACAAGATATATCCTACCATGATGAGTATATGGTTGCATGCAGATGCCTTTGCTACCAAGAGTCAGGAGTTGTATGTCAAGCAGATAGCACAGGCCGGTACCCATACTGTTGACGGACAGTTCCGTTTTCCTGCCACGTTGCTGTTGGAGAACGATGAAAAGATCGACTTGCAGTTCAGCATCAATAACCTCACTGAAGACTATACCCATTATACAGTCATGCTGACTGCCCCCATCTCCAGTCCCGATGACACTCACAATAGCGCCATGTATGGTGAACTGGCCACCAAGCTGCGTCGTTACAATATTGTCACCATAACGATTGCCAATACAACGTTGAACCTGCAACTGTTGGGATACCGCTCTGCCGACTACATCAACGGTATATGCAAGGCACTGATGGAGGCAGGATGTACTACGGCGTCGTTCAATACACTCGACAGTCGTGAGGCGGAAGACTTCGATGTCAGCGGTTTCCGGAATATGCATCGTGAACGCAGCATCGACGAACTCGTGTTTCATGCACTGGGGTGTTTCCCTTCCGACATCATGAATATCAAGCCGCAGACAGCCGTCAACATCATACGTCAGAACACAGACTGGATCATTGATGACCAGCCGGACTTCAGCGAGTTGGAGTTTACGCAGGCCGACGGCTATGACTTCACCTGGCACGGCATACGCATTGGGGCGGAGATGTGTTGGGACATGCAGGCGTCACCACCCGTCTTTACGGGCTACAACTATTACTTCAAACTGTACTCGAAAGACAAGAAAGCCGTGAAGGCCGCATACCTCAGGCTTGCTGACGAGTTAGAGACGCTGGGCTTCCCCATGCAGCCCTGCAAGGGTGACAAGGGTGACAAGGAACCATTAAGTGCACAGCATCCTGCGCTCGGCTATCAGCTGATGACGTGCTACTACCTCAATGTGAACGACCAGTATGTCATACAACTCAAAGTCATGCTTAATCCTAACCAATAGTTTCAACCTATAAAACCATCGTATTACAATGCTTAACATCAACAGACCCCATCGACTTGTACTTTACTGTTTTATCGTAGCGATCCTTGTCTTGCAAGGCATTTTCGTGACGACCGTTGCCCAGACAGCACGTGACGACTTCCAGATAGATACTCACCTCTCTGCCAGTAACTATCTCGCATATCCTGGACCCACACAAGGAGCCCTTACTCCCGCACCGGAAGGCAAGCATCCTTTCTATATCAGTCATTATGGACGGCACGGCTCGCGCTACCTGATCAATCCCAATGAGTACAACAGTCCCTACGAAATACTGAAGGCCGCTGACAAGGCCGGTAAGCTCACACCGTTGGGGCAGGATGTGTTGCGCCGTGTTGGTATGATACGCGATGAGGCCGCCGGTCGTCTGGGTGAGCTTACGCCACTCGGTGCCTTGCAACATCGGCAGATAGCAAAACGAATGTACGAGCGCTTTCCTGAAGTGTTCCAGGGAGACGTCACCATCGATGCACGCAGCACCATCGTCATTCGCTGCATCCTTTCCATGGAGAATGCGCTCCAGCAGTTGCTCCTCCTCAATCCGAAGCTCAATATCCTTCATGATGCCTCCAATCATGACATGTGGTACATGAACCTGACGGACAAGGCCCTTTTTGCTCAACGACAGAACTTCGAGACGGAAAAGGCGTATGTCAGCTTTGTTGACAGGCATCGTGATTATCTCCGTGCTATGTCTGCCCTTTTCAATGATCGCGACTATATGGAGAAGAACGTGGATGCCTGGCAGCTTAACAACTATCTCTTCAAACTGGCCAGCAACCTGCAGAGCAGTGAGTTACACAAGAAGATAACACTTTACGACCTCTTCACTGATGATGAGATCTATAGCAACTGGAAAATTGCTAATGCGCGGTGGTATATTGAGTATGGTGCCTGTCCTCTCAATGGCGGTATGCAGCCGTATTCACAGAGGAACCTTCTCCGAACCATCATACAGCAGGCAGACTCCTGCATCCGGTTACAGCGCCCCGGTGCCACGTTGCGGTTTGGGCATGAGACGATGGTGTTGCCGTTGACCTGTCTGCTTGAGCTTGACAACTTCGGCCTGAAGACCGACAATCTGGAGAAACTGGAAAACAAGGGCTGGCTCAACTATAAGGTGTTCCCCATGGCTGCCAACATCCAGTTCATCTTCTATCGTAGGGATTTCTCCGATAAGGATGTCCTTGTCAAGGTGCTGCTCAACGAGAATGAGACCACGCTCCCTGTCGAAACAGACTGTGCACCCTATTACCATTGGAGTGACGTCCGGCAGTACTATCTCGAAAAACTCTCATCTTTCATCTCTTAAATCTCAAATCTCAAACCTCAAACCTCAAAAGCTTGAAAACATTTGAAGAACTTGGCGTATGCGAAGAGATTCGCCGTGCCATTGAAGAGCTTGGCTTCACACAGCCAATGCCAGTACAGGAGGAAGTCATCCCCTGTTTGTTAGGAAGTCGTAACGACGTGATTGCCCTTGCCCAGACCGGTACGGGTAAGACGGCGGCATTCGGCATCCCTGTTTTGCAACGTATCGATCCCATGCGCAACGAGACGCAGGCCCTCATTCTCTCACCGACACGAGAATTGTGCCTGCAGATTACCGACGACCTGAGGGACTTTTCCAAATACATGCAGGGCATTCATATTGAGGCGGTGTATGGCGGTGCCAGCATCGGCCAGCAGATCCGTGCATTAAAGAACGGTGTTCATATCATCGTGGCAACGCCGGGACGACTGATTGACCTGATGAACCGTGGCGTGGCCAATCTCGACGCGGCATATAATGTGGTGTTGGACGAGGCTGACGAGATGCTGAACATGGGCTTCTCGGAGAGTATCGATGCCATCTTGGAACATATCCCTGAAGACCGTAACACGTTGCTTTTCTCGGCAACGATGAGCCGTGAGATCGAACGCATAGCCACAGGCTATCTGCATAATCACAAGGAGATAGTGGTAGGCAGCCGCAACGAGGGTGCAGAGAATGTGAACCATATCTATTATATGGTGAATGCAAAGGACAAATACTTGGCACTGAAGCGTATCGTTGACTATTACCCCCGTATCTTTGCCATCATCTTCTGCCGTACGAAACTCGAAACACAGGAGATAGCCGACAAGCTCATCAGGGACGGATACAATGCAGAGTCACTGCACGGAGACCTGAGCCAGCAGCAGCGTGACCTTACCATGCAGAAGTTCCGTCAGCATACCGTCCAGCTGCTCGTGGCTACCGACGTGGCAGCCCGGGGACTGGACGTTGACGACCTGACGCATGTCGTCAACTTTGGTCTGCCTGACGATATTGAAAACTATACTCATCGTAGCGGACGTACGGGCAGGGCAGGCAAGAAAGGAACGTCTATCAGTATTGTCCATCTTCGTGAGAAGCATAAGATTCGTAATATAGAACGCGAGATTGGCAAGGAGTTTGTGGAGGGTAAGATACCCTCGGCACAGGAGATTTGTCAGAAGCAGCTCTATAAGGTCATGGATCAGATTGTCAAGGCCGATGTCAATGACGAGGAAATAGCTCCCTTCATGAATGACATCAACCGTTTCTTCGAATATATTGAGAAGGAAGACCTGATCAAGAAAATCGTGTCGCTGGAGTTTGGAAAGTTCCTGGCTTATTATGCTGATGCACCTGAAATTTTGCCCGTTTCATCGAAGAAAGAGCGCGAAGAAGCCAAGCGTGGTCAGAAACGTCCAGCACCCCAGACGGAAAAGGGCTACCGTCGTCTGTTCATCAACTTGGGCAAGACCGATGGCTTCTATCCGGGCGAACTGATGCAGTTCCTCAACAGAAACGTCCAGGGGCATGTCGATGTGGGACATATTGAGCTCACATCCAAGTTTGCCCTCTTCGATGTGCCGGAAGCTGATGCCAAGCGGGTCATGAAGGCACTGAACGGTCTGTTCTATAAACAGCGTGAGGTACGCTGCAATGAAGACACGGAGAACCAGCAGGGAGCTTCCAAACCGTCGGCACGCAGCGGCAAACCGGCGCGTGGTGGTAAGGCTGCTGACAAGTCATCTGCCCGTAGTAGAAAAGGAGCCGACAAACCGTCTTCTTGGAAGGCCGGTCCTTCTGCCCGTAATGCTCAGACGAAGAAAAGCTTCAAGAAGAAAGAATGGCTTGAGTTCCTCAACCCCAAATCCATGAAGCTCAAGGGTGAGATACCCGATTTCAGCGAAGAGGGCTGGGCTCGCCGCCGTCCCAAGAAGAAGTAAGTTCATTTTATCTTGATTATATTCAACTTTCAGTTCATTTTCTGTCGCGACTCAGCATAAATTATGCAAGCATTTTCTGCCTTCGCTGCTTAAAAATTTGTTTTATTCAGAAAATTACTTTAACTTTGCAGCGTAAACAAACGATAGAACTCATGACAGCATTACAACTAAATGCGGAATTGTTCCGTGAACTAAGTATCATTGCCGAGGACGAAGGGCTGATGAAAAAGGCAGTCAGGTATCTTAAGAAGTTGACTGCACAGAAGCAGGCAATGGACGAAACCGAATATTTGATGTCATCCCCTGCAATGGCCGAAATAATACGACAAGGGCAAAAAGATATTGAGGAAGGCCGAGGACGTGTTATAAAACTTGAGGATATATGGAAATAAAGTTTATGCCTAAGGCAGAAGAAGACCTGGCATACTGGAAAGCGACAGGCAACAAGCGCATTATGAAGCGTATAACAAAGTTGCTTGATGACATCCTTAAGCACCCTTTTACAGGTCTTGGCAAACCAGAGCCATTGAAAGGTGATTTGCATGGAATATGGAGTCGCCGCATTACTGACGAACACCGTTTGGTGTATTCTGTCAGTAATGGGATGATTTATGTCTATGTTCTTTCTTTGCGTTATCATTATACTAAATAGATTTTAATATCTCGTTTTGTTGCGGCAGATGCTTGATGTAATTAGGGCGGTTGCGTAATTATACTGCGGCTCCGCCCTCATACCATTGCGGCAAAATGTAAAAAAAACATCTTATTTTTGCGATATTATCTTTTTATTTGTACCTTTGCAAGGTGAAGCCTTTTTATTGTAAATAATGGCTGACGCAAATAATTGACAATGAGGATATAATATATGGCAAGTATCGTTGGACAGCAACAGGATTTGTTTTTTGAGTTTGACTTTGGCTTAATAGCAGATGATTCGAATCGAAAGAAAAATCTTGTACAATGCAAGGATGATGTATTCCTTATAGGTTGTTTTAGAAATGACCAGAAGCACCAATTGGAGTGGATTCGTAAGAATGAGGGAAACAATTCTTGTGGTAAATATAATGTAAGGCTGGGGAAAGGACGTAATGGATGGATCAACAAAGAGAATCCACGTATAGCGAATCCCCAGTATATCATTCTCTATGAATTTGGGAATGAGGACGTTGTCTATTATTATAAGGCCGACGGGAGCTTCGTCTATTCTGAAGCAGAAATGCGTGAACATGGATATGAAGACCCCAAGGGAGATTATCTTGTCTATAAGCTAGAAAAAGAGTGTGAAGTTGAGGGTGTTGATATCAAGAAAGTGTTAGCGCAGTACAGGGAACGGACTAATTGGATTGACGGTAAACCGATTTTTCTTACGGGACGCGAGATATCTGCCGCTATGCGACCCAAGAAAGAAAAAGTAAAGAGAGATGAGACTACTATGCTGTTTGATGAAAACACAATCACACTTCAGCAGGTTATTGAAACCATCAATTATGATTTCCATTATGCTGAAGATGCATTGACATCTATTGACTTGTTCTCTGGCTGTGGCGGATTGACAAAGGGCTTCTCTATGGCGGGTATTCGTTCCATCTTTGCTTCCGACATTGACGAGAACTGTGAGAAAACCTTTAAAAGAAATTTTCCAGGTGTTCCATTTCTATGCAAGGATATAACCCAAATCACTAAAGAGGAAGTTGACGAGAGGATAGGAAATGTTGTACCAGATATCATTATTGGCGGTCCTCCTTGTCAGGGGTTCAGTCTTGCCAACAAACGCAGGAACAAAGTTTCGGATGACCCGCGTAACAGATTGTTCTATGGTTTCGTCAAATTTATCAATTGGTATTCTCCTCGTGTTTTTGTTATGGAGAATGTGAGAGGATTGCTGTCCATGAAGAATGGGCAAGTCTTGGAAACCATCTTGGATGAGTTTAGACATGCTGGTGATTTCGGTGGATATGATGTTGACTACAAGGTTCTACTTGCATCTGATTATGGTGTTCCTCAAAATAGAGAACGTGTCATCATCATTGGCACTCGTCATGATTTGGGCTTACAGCCAAGGCATCCCGATCCATTGCAGCTTGACCACAAGGTTACTGTAGATGAAGCGATATCCGACCTTCCCCAGATTGAAGCCTGCCAAGGGGCAGAAGTTATGGAATATCCTGTTGAGCCACAGAATGATTATCAGCGAATGATGCGTGAAAATATGCACTATGTAACCAACCATATTGCCATGCATCATACGCCAAGATTGATTGCCAGATTCCAAGCTATTCAGCCAGGGCAGTCGCTTATTGACGTATGGGAAACGCACGGAGCGGTAAAGCGTGGTGCTCCTGATGAGAAGTCTAATATAAAGTTTAGCCAGAATAATCAACGATTGTTTGGAAATATGCCAGCTCCAACCATAGCAGCATCCTTTCAGTCGAACTTCATACATCCTCATCTTAATCGAAACTTTACGGCAAGAGAAGGTGCTCGTCTCCAGTCATTCCCTGATGACTTTATTTTCGAAGGGATGCGCACTAAGATGAGTTGGGAGAAAGGTTTGAGCCAATATCAGCAAATAGGCAATGCTGTACCTGTACTGATGGCAAAGGCAATCGGTGAATGCGTTATTAACATCTTAAATCCAAATAATCATGCCGATTAATAGTTATTTTGAATGGATCTGCCAACAGAGAGAAGCATTACCTCAATTAAGTCACGCGTCAAACATTATCTCGAAGTTTAATAGTAACTTAAAACCACGAGAGAAGGAGGCTCTTGACCAACTCATTCCGAAGTACATAGGGTATTTAGAAGCGATGTTAGGTATAACTTCCTATGATAGAGAATCAGTGGAAAGCAAAGTGGATTGCCTAAATGAATATTATAATTTCATGCACAATCATGATTTTGATCGAATCTTCTCTGCTCAAGGAAAGTTTCGCCCCACTATTCTTGAGGAGTTCCTGTTTCTTCTATTCAAGGATTATGTGGAGAATATAAAGATACGTGAGGATGAAGATGATGTGCTTAGTAGTGGGGCGGTCAAAGCATATTCGAATCTTTACTTTAAGGCTAAGAACTTCAGAAATTTTATCAAATCACCCGAAATTGGTGTCAATGAAAAAGATCAGGATTACGCCATCTATCGTTCATTCGACATTTCCATCAATAACGCCCAGCCAATCAAGATACGCATTCCTGCCATCGCCATTGAAGCAAAGACTTATATAGATAAAACAATGTTGGACTCTATCATTGCAACAGCAGAAAAGATTAAGAGCGGCAATCCACATACTCGTTTCATTGCTGTGGCTGAACGATATGATGTAAGTTTCGCAGTCGATCCCGCCTATTCACGAATTGACCAAATTTATGTTTTGCGTAAAACAATGCGTAAATCAGAGTGGATGGATATTGACAAGGATGTGGTGTGGAAGATGTTCAATGACTCAATCAAACATTTAGAACGTCCATGGTCTGACATCGAGACAAGAATAATAGAAGAAGGTGTTATCATATAAGAAGTTATATTATGGCTGTAAGGTATACACAATCCGATCAAGCAAAAAGTGAATTGTTCCCTCAATTGGAATGTTTGATAAATATTATCAATAAGGGTGAGGCAAATAGTACAAATTTTCAGCATGCCTCTAATTTACTAACAAAGATTCGTAAAACAACAGAATGTAATAAAGTAAAAGCATTGGCTCAGATTCTGCCAAAATATATTGAATACCATGAGGGACAGATGGCACTAACCAACTACACAGAACTTGTATTGCGTAAACGTGTTGAGCTGTTGGAAAAATATTATGCTTATTTTGATGAGTTAAAAATGGATGATTATTTTTCGTCACAAGGAAAATTCCGCTCGACTATTCTTGAAGAATTTATGTGCTATATGTTTTTTGACTATGTAAAGAATATCAAGGAGTGTTACAATGATCCATTTGGAAGTCACGGAGTACTTTATAACGGGGCTTCAAAATCATATACCAATATGTATATTGCTCCTACAGATATAGAGGATTTTATCAGAACTCCGCAGATGGGGGTTAATGAAAAGGAGCAGGATTATGCAATATTTCGAAAGATAAAGATTTCAATAGAAGGTGCAGTTAAACCCCAATGTGCAAATATTCCCATACTTGCTATTGAGAATAAAACATTCCTTGATAAGACAATGCTAGATGGCGCAATTGCTACTGCAGATAAGGTTAAAGCAGGCAATCCCTATGCGTTATATCTTGTTGTGACTGAAACATATGATGTTAACCTTGATGTTGACCCTGTTTATTCACGAATTGATCAGATATATGTTTTACGAAAGTGTAAACGCGACAGAAACAACCATACGCCAGCCCCAATAGACCCCGACATTGTTATTCGAATGTTTAACAAGGTTAAGCAACACATGGAGCGCCCATGGTCGAAAATTCAACAAAGACTTGAAGCTAAAGGAGAAATTATGTTTTAAAAAGTCAGAAAAATCCAATACCAACATCTAACGTGCCTCAAATCCCAATGTATAAAGGGTTTGAGGCACGTTAGATGTTGTCTGACTCTCCCAGACTCTTTGCCCGAAGGCTGCTGTTGCTATAGTGTAAGTGGGCTATAATGAATACCTGCTACCAGTCATAGTCCTCGATATAGTTGTCGAACGTGATATCGGCAGTCCATCCGTTGACACGGAAGAGGTCGCGTATATGCTCCTGCAGGGTAGGTGGAATGAGGCGCGAACCATTGCGGTACTCAAAGTAGTAGGTACGGTTGGTTAGACTGATTACGCCCTGACGGACAGCGGGCTCCATGCGTTTGGGCATGTCGCTCGTAAAGATCCGGGTCATGCCCTTGGCGTAGCGTACCTTCTGGTCGCTGCGATACATCGGGCAGTCGGCAGTTGCCACATCCTCGAAGTGGGGATTGACACTCGTGCATGAACTGACGGTATGGGGCACGTGCTGCCCTACGTGCCATCGCAGGCACTGGTTGTGCAGCGGACACGTTCCGATATGACAAATGGTGTAGCCATGTTTGGCTTTTTCGATTAATAATTCTTTTGCTATATTCATGATTTCCTTGTTTTTTAGGTTATTCAAATTTACCCTCCCTTCTTCCTGTCACTAGGTCGGAAGGCTGATGTACAAAGGGCGGGAGGCACGGGAGGGACATTCGTCCTCCCTCCCGTCTCTCTCCCGTGTTCACTCCCATGCCTCATGCAGCCGATAATGGAACGGCTTTGTAGTAGGCCACATGGCTGTGCTCCTTGCGTTCATAGTTGAGGCTGACGAGGGCACGTCCCAGCTCAACCTTCGCCTTCGTTGTGATAGCTACATTGGGATATTCGGCACGAATAATCTCCAGCATTTCTGTGGTGTTCATCGACTTGACTTTCTCACCCTCTGCAGGCTTACGGAAACATGCCTTCACCATTTCTGCAATGTCCTTCTGCTGCATGTAGCCGAGGTTCAGCTGCTGAATCCTGGCCACCTCCCCGTTGTTGAACCAATAGGGGACATTCAGCTGTCTGATCTCGTAGATCACTTGTGCATACAGCTGCTCGTAATCAATGTCGCCTGAATTGTCAATCAGCTGACCTTTGGGAATGGTTAGGCAGATGTAGCGACGGCTTCCCGTTACATCAGTCAGCGGATGCGGATTGTTGGTGGTCGATACGAACGAGGCATAGCGTGGGCGGTCGTCCTGAGCCTTGCCGAAGATTGGGCGTCCGTTCACCTTATTCTTAGATAAGGTCTGCTTGAGTGTGGCATGCTGACAGGGACGGATAGCCTCCAACTCATCGAGGTTCACCAGTAGGTTGTTGGTCAGGGCCATCTCCTTGTCAAACTTATTCGACAGGTTCAGGTGGTCGAGATAATACTCACGAAGCTGGCGGGGCAGCAATCGGCGCAGGAAAGTTGTCTTGCCACATCCCTGAGAACCAATCAGTACTGGCACTACCTCGTTTCCGTGCATCGTATCCAGCTGCAGCCAGTGAGCCACCGTCGAGCGTAGCCAGACGGCAAGAAAGGCATGCTGCTCTGTGCTGATGCCTGGCAGACGCGAGAACAACATTGCTACGTGGTTCTTTCCGTCCCATTTTGGCAGGTTGTTCAGGAATGCCTGGATGGGGTTATACACGGGCACTTCCTCTGAATTGACATACATGGTGATGTCGGCCTTGGGGTTGCACTCCTCATCAAGCCCTTCACGAAGGGCCTGGATAATGACGCTGTTCAATGCCTCCTGCGTCAGCGGCCGATAGTCGGCAGAGGCATCTGATAGGTTTTTGAACTCTACCTTTCCGTTGAGCACATTGCGTCGGAACAGGTATTTGTCCGTTAGAAACTGCTCAATGATGAGCACACTCCGGGTATGGGTACTTACAGGCGTCCCATTGGCCACAAAGGATTTTTCCTCCATAGTTGATAAAGGATTTGAAAGTTAAATAAAATGTTTTGGCTGGTTTTTCATGGGATT
This sequence comes from uncultured Prevotella sp., assembly GCA_905236875.1. Lineage (GTDB taxonomy): Bacteria > Bacteroidota > Bacteroidia > Bacteroidales > Bacteroidaceae > Prevotella. The sequence continues at coordinate 37,199 of CAJOQT010000038.1, forward strand.
TTCTGTATCCAGCATAGTTCATTTATGAACACTGCAAAGGTACAAAATTTTTATGCGTTTTGCAAGCTTTTCGTGATAAAAATAGTGAAAAAATTGCGATTTTGACACCAATTCCTTCGTGCAACAAAAGAGGGGAGCGACCGCCAGCAGAAACGGGAGGGCGACGGGAGAGAGGATGAATGTCCCTCCCGTGCCTCCAGCCCTTTGTACATCGGGGTTTGCTGTGGGCGACGGGAGGATAGGAGGGTAATTTTTGAAGCGTCTTTTATCGGCTTCTCGTTCAGTCCGAAGGGTTCGGACTGGCAATCCGACCGGTTCGGACTGCTGTTTTTTCGGCTTGAATTCTTATGCTTTCCGAGTTGAATGGAGTGTAATTCGTGTTATTCGTGATATTCGTGGTCGATAAAAAAAAGGTGCAGGTATAGTCAATGCTGTACATTAGTCTAAAATCTGATTAAACATTTCGTCAACGCTGTTAGCGTGATATACCCGTCCATTTTTCACGTCATCCATGGCAGCTTTGTAGTGGGCCGTCTTTGTAATGTCTTCGACATTGGAGGGTGTCTTCTGCACCTTCACTGAAGCAACGCCCATCAACATCTTACAGGCTTGTTTTACCTTTGTGACAAGGTTTTCGTCGGGTACTTGTAATACGATTGTTGCCATATTCTTTCCTTTCTTTGGTTCTACGCTGCAAAGATACTGCAAAATGAACGAAAAACCAAAGGAAAACAAGTATTTCTTTGTATATGGAAAAAGTTGAATGTGTACTTCACTAAAAATAACTATTCTTTTTCTCCTATATTTACTTCCTTAATGTCTCAACAATGCGGGCTGTCAAGGGACTGGTACTTAGGAAGAAGTAAGGAAGCGTAGCTCTTGTTCCAGCATCTCCAGTTTTGCCATGTGGAAGCCGGCTTTTCGGGCTTCTGCAATGGGGCGGGTGTACAGATAGTCTATCTCCATCGGACGGTGGAAGTCATAGTCCAGTCGCATGCTCGGGGAGTAGGGCACCATTTCTTCCGTCATTCTGACCATCTTATCGACAAATGCCTCATCTACGCCGCTGATGCCGAGTGCCCCCGCAGCACCCACCACTTCCATCATCTGGTCGATGATGAGTTGCCGTGTGGCAGGATGTTTCAGCAGCAAGTCCGTCTGTGTATGCAGGGCAACAGTCATTCCGTTGAATGGCATGTTCCACACCGCCTTCTTCCATCTCGCCTCGTTGTACTCGACGCTATGTGCTTCAATGCCAGCTTCGATGAAATCGGACAAAATGCGTTCGAACTGCTGACTGTTCCGACAAGAATAGTTACCCAGATTGATGCTGCCGTAACACTGGTGATTGATGCGCCCCGGCTCTGTCTTTGCGGAACAGATGAAGGCCAGTCCGGCAACCAGTTGCAGGTTGGGAAACCATTCCTGCACGTCTGGCTCAAGCCCGATACCGTTCTGTATGAGAACAACTACGGTGTCCTGTTTCAGCAGAGGAGGCAACAGGGTCTTGAGCAGCGGCTGGTTGACAGACTTCAGTCCGACCAGTACGACGTCTGCCTTCGGCATGTCTTTTGTCGAGCAATAGGCATTCACTTGTGGCAGACAGAACGAACCGTCGCAGGAATCTACCTGCAGGCCATGCTCCTTTACATATTCATAATCCCTGTGCAGCAGGAAATGAACCTCCTTCCCGCTTCGTGCCAGCTTGGAACCGTAATAGCCTCCAATAGCACCTGTACCTATAATAGCGTATGACATAATTGGCGGCAAAGGTACGAATAAGTGAGAACAATACAAAACAAAAAAAGTTTTTTTATGTTTTTATTGTCGAACAATAGTACCTTCGACCGTTAGGTCAAAGGTACGAATAAGTGAGCGAAATGCAAAAGGAAAATTTATTTTTCTTTTCATTTCCGAATGCGAAATCATAATTATTTTGTATCTTTGTCGGCAGATTTGACAATTAAAAGCCAAAAACATGTACAGACGTTTTCTATTGATGACTGCACTCGCGACACTTGCCGTGGGAGGACAGGCAAAAGTAAGGTTGCCGCATATCATCTGTGACAACATGGTAATCCAACAACAGACGGATGCACGGCTGTGGGGATGGGCAAAAGCCGGCAGGGAAGTCTGCGTGACCACTTCATGGAACCGGCAGACGGTGAAGGCCAAGGCCGACAGTAACGGCAAGTGGCTCGTCAAGGTCAGCACGCCCGTTGCTTCCTATACACCCTACAGCATCACGTTCGATGACGGTGACGGGGCGGTAACTGTCAGTAATGTGCTGGCCGGTGAGGTCTGGGTGTGCGCAGGACAGTCGAACATGGAGATGCCTGTAAGGGGCTTCGGCCAGTGTCCTGTCGAGAACTTCAACCAGTTTGTCATTGAGGCACAGAACCCCCATGCAGTACGTTCCGTCAAGATTCCCAGCATCATGAGGATGACCCCTCAGGAAGATGCCGACTGCTCGTGGAAGGTTCAGAGTCCGCAGAACGTCCTTGACTTCTCTGCCACCGGCTATTTCTTCGCCCGTCTGGTCAATAAGGCCCTCGGCGTTCCCGTCGGACTTATCGAAGCCAACAAGGGCGGTTCGCGAGTAGAGAGCTGGCTGACCAAGGAGAACCTGGAGCGTTACACCAATGAGCCGACAGACACAATGGGTATCGTCAATTTCAAGAAGGAGTGGGACTACCACCGTGCCCTGGTCTGGGGTAACGGCACGTTCAACCCTATCCTGAACTATACCGTGAAGGGAATCCTGTTCTATCAGGGCTGTTCGAATGTCGGCGATCCCGCCAACCAGTACTCCGAGCGTCTGAAACTGCTTGTAGAGCAGTGGCGCAGTCAGTTCGGACTGGGGGAGATACCTTTCTATTTCGTACAGATTGCCCCCTTCCGTTACGACGACGATAATCCGGCAATATCTGGTGCCTTGCTTCGTGAACAGCAGTTCCGTGCCTCGCAGATCATCCCCAACAGCGGCCTCGTCTGCACCAACGACTGTGTCTATCCCTACGAGAGCACACAGATCCATCCCACGCAGAAGCAGAAGGTGGGAGAGCGTCTGGCTTTCCTCGCCCTCAACCGTACCTATGGCATGTCTTCCGTTATCTGTCAGAGTCCTTCATATAAGGAGATGACGGTGAAGAATGATACCGTTTTCCTCCATTTCAACGATGAATTCGGCGGGTTGAGCCGTTTCGAGGACATCGAAGGCTTTGAGGTGGCAGGTGCCGACCGGGTGTTCCACAAAGCCAAGGCCCAGCACTACTGGATACCTGGTGGCGGCCTGTGGGACGAGGCGCTCATCGTGGTAAGTCCAGAGGTGAAGCAGCCCGTTGCCGTACGTTACTGCTTCCGCAACTTCCAATTAGGTAATCTGGGCAACATGGGTGGCCTGCCCCTGTTCCCGTTTAGAACTGACGACTGGTAATATGATAAAGGACAACGGACAACAGACCCCCTCTTCCGTCCCCCCGAGGGGGGAAACGCATGCGCAGAAAGCCTCCCCTCGGGGAGGTTTGGAGGGG
>CAJOQT010000039.1 GCA_905236875.1 uncultured Prevotella sp.
ACGGACAACAGACCCCCTCTTCCGTCCCCCCGAGGGGGGAAACGCATGCGCAGAAAGCCTCCCCTCGGGGAGGTTTGGAGGGGGTCTATGACCTTTGGGGGCGGCGGACAGACTGGCCCCCCTCTAACTCCCCCAGCCCCCTCCTGGCCTCCCCCGATAGAGGAGGAATGGGGGGAGGACTAGGACGGGGGATCTACATTCGTAATGGAAAGAAATTTGTTGTAGGGCGGCAGCGTTAACGTTAACGTTGACTTTTCTCTCCCCATTCTTCCTTTTTTGTTTTTTTCTCCGTAACTTTGCGGTGTGAAAAAAAGCCCCCTCCTGACCTCCCCCGATAGGGGAGGGATAACAAGCCCCTCTCCGGCTCCCCCGAGGGGGAGTGATAAACAAAACAAAATAAAGGACAAGAGAATGAAAACGAATTACGAGATCCGTTATGCTGCGCATCCAGAGGATGCGAAGAGCTATGACACACGGCGCATCCGCCGTGACTTCCTGATTGAGAAGGTCTTTGCCGCCGACGAGGTGAACATGGTGTATTCCATGTACGACCGTATGGTGGTGGGCGGCGCCATGCCCGCTAACGAGTGCCTCACGCTGGAGGCCATCGACCCGCTGAAGGCTCCGTTCTTCACCACACGTCGTGAGGTGGGCATCTTCAATGTGGGCGGTGCCGGCTGCGTGAAGGTGGGTGACGAATGCTTTGAGCTCGGCTACAAGGAGGCCTTGTACATTGGTCGCGGTGACCGTGACGTGGTGTTCTGTTCGAAGGACGGGGGGAGGCCTGCCAAGTTCTACTTCAACTCCACCACAGCCCACAGGGAGTACCCCTGCAGGAAGGTGACGAAGGGGGATGCCGTGGTGGCCCACATGGGAAGCTTGGAGATGTCGAACGAGCGTGACATCAACAAGATGATCGTGAACCAGGTGCTGCCCACCTGTCAGCTGCAGATGGGTATGACGGAGCTGGCCACGGGCAGCGTGTGGAATACGATGCCTGCGCATGTTCACAGCCGCCGCATGGAGGCTTACTTCTACTTTGAGGTTCCTGAGGATCAGGCTGTGTGCCACTTCATGGGCGAGGTTGAAGAGACTCGTCATGTCTGGATGCGCGGCGACCAGGCCGTGCTCTCTCCCGAATGGAGCATCCACAGTGCTGCTGCCACTCATAACTATACCTTCATCTGGGGCATGGGGGGCGAGAACCTCGACTATGGTGACCAGGACTTCTCGAAGATCACGGATCTGAAGTGAAGGAGTGTAGGAGTACAGGAGTGTAGGAGTACAGGAGTGTAGGAGTGTAGGAGTGAAGACAATACATTAGTGTCAGTAAGAAATGGAACCATTCTCATTTGAAAAAATAATTGCCTGGCAAAAGGCGCATGCATTTATATTGATGGTGTACCAAATAACCAAGCACTTCCCAGAGGAAGAGCGTTTTGGATTAACTTCGCAATTTCGAAGGGCTGCTGTTTCTATTGGTGCTAATATCGCTGAAGGTTACAAGAAGTTGGGCAAGGCAGATAAACTCCGATTCCTGAACATCTCAGAAGGAAGTCTGGCAGAATGTGAAAACTATATTGTACTCTCACAAGCTTTGGGTTTTATTAATGAAGAAGAATACTCTTTATTACACCAGTGTGCGGAAGAAACAGGCAGGTTATTGACATCTTATAGTATAGGAATTGTAAATAATAAGGGAATAAAAGATTAGTATAAACATGGAGCAGAGGATGGGAGAACAATAGGAGTATAGGACACATGTCTTCACTCCTACACTCCTACACTCCTTTACTCCTTAAAAAAACAAACAAATATGACAAATCCGTTTTCATTAGAGGGAAAGAACGCCTGGATAACGGGCGCTTCGTATGGCATCGGCTTCAACATTGCGAAGGCATTCGTCGCTGCCGGCATCAGGAACATCATCTTCAACGACATTAACGAGGCTGCGCTTGAGCGCGGACTGGGCAACTACAGGGAGGCTGGCATAGAGAACGTTCACGGCTATGTCTGCGACGTCACGAAGGAGGACGACGTGAAGGCTCTGGTAGAGAGGATTCACCGGGAGGTCGGCCAGATTGACATCCTTGTCAACAATGCGGGCATCATCAAGCGCATCCCCATGCACGAGATGAAGCGCCAGGAGTTCCAGCAGGTCATCGACGTGGATCTCGTGGCTCCCTACATCGTCAGTGCTGCCGTGCTGCCGGAGATGATGGAGCGCCGTGAGGGAAAGATCATCAACATCTGTTCGATGATGTCGGAGCTGGGTCGTGAGACGGTCAGTGCATACGCTGCCGCGAAGGGTGGCCTGAAGATGCTGACGCGTAACATCTGCTCCGAGTACGGAGAGTACAACATCCAGTGTAACGGCATAGGCCCGGGTTACATTGCCACGCCGCAGACGGCTCCCCTGCGTGAGCGTCAGCCGGACGGCAGCCGCCATCCCTTTGACTCGTTTATCTGTGCGAAGACTCCTGCCGGCCGCTGGCTGGAGCCTGAGGAGCTGGGCGGCCCTGCCGTGTTCCTTGCCTCGCATGCCTCTGATGCCGTCAACGGCCACGTGCTCTACGTGGATGGTGGCATCCTGGCCTATATCGGCAAGCAGCCCTGATTCTTTAATTAAAGATTAAAGATTATAACTTCATACTTAGTTGAATATCGAGGTCGGTCATTGCAGAATGGCCGACCTTTTGCTTGCCTGTACCGATGGATGAGCGGTCGAAGTAGTTGACGGTGCCCAGCTTGGCTGTGAGTACGAAGTGGCCGGACAGCTCGGCGCGTGCCATGAGCCAGTAGCGGATGCCCTCGCCATAGAACATCGGGAAGCTGAACTGATGGAGCGGGGCCTGCTCGTAGAGGTATATCCGTGAGTCGTAGCTGTCCGTATGGAAGTAGCCGATGCCGCCGCTCAGTCGGAGGTGCTGCCAGCGACAGGCCAGTCGCTCACTGATCATGTAGCCAAAGCTTGCATCGTTATAGTCGGCATAGGCAATGTCACCCTGCGTATGCAGTGACAGTCCATCAGCCAGAGCGGCAGAGACGGACAGTCGTGAGCGGTGCTCGATGCGGTCCGTGAGTGCTGTCTTGTCGGCATTGTCACGCTGTCTGAGGTGCAGGCGGTAGCGTGCATGGACGGTCCACGGGCCTTTGTTGCAGGTTGCTGAGACGAAGTTGTCCCAGGAATGTGAGGGCCGTGACACCAGATACCTTGCCCAGGCGAAGTAGGCATAGTCGGTGTAGGCTGTCAGCTGCAGGAGTCGTGAGGGTCGCCATGTGGCACCCAGATAGATGCCGCTCTCGTTCTGTACCCTTGACCCTTCAGCGAAGCTGCGGGCATGGAGGGCACCATAGCGGTAGCTGTAGAAGCGTTGCAGGGCCATGATGCTGAATGCCGACGACGGCTGGTAGCTGACGGTATTGATGGTTGCCAGTTTGCCGTTATTGTCGATGGCCGTCTCGCCACTCACGGACAGGCTGTGGGTGATGTAGCGGTAGTCGATGCCGAAGTTTGAAAAGTCGGTGCCGGCAGAATAGTAGCGGCGGTAGAGCGTCGAGGCGTCAGGCTTCAGCTCACGGTTCAGGTGGGTATAGGCAGCCGTAGCCCCCAGGTGCAATCCTCCTGTCTGGAAGTCCAGATGCAGTCCGGCATCGGTCATGGTGACGTTGTGTTTCTTCTCCATCTCGCCCGGCGTACGGTGATAGCCGTCCGTCAGCAGGGTGGCAATGGTTTGCCCGTCCTTGTTGAGTGTGGCATCGAGCGGACGTACCGAGGCGTAGGCGGTGAGGTTCAGGGTGACAGGCGACGGGTGGAGGTTAACGGTACATGCTGCACCTTGCAGATAGCCGTCTTCCATACGGGAGGAGTTGGGGCGTATCACGTTGACGGAGCGTCCCAGGTTCTGCAGTGTCCCCAGCTTGCCAAGGTTGAATCCTCCATTCATGATGAGTCCCATACCGAAGGTGAGGCGGTACTGGCCGACGGTCAGGGCTTCGACACGTCCCAGCCGCCGTACCATGAGATACCAGGCATAATGGTCGTAACCTGTGTAGTTTCTGTTGGCCAGAAACGGCTCGCCGGCATCCTGTGTTCCCAGCAGTCCGACTTGTACACGGGTACCATAGTGGAACTTATAGCGGAGGGTATGCTTGTAGGGGTAGCCCAGATAACCGTCGATGTCTCCTTCACGCTGATAGAAGGGTACGCGCAGCGATGCCGTCAGTTCATGTCTGCCTCTTTTCAGGATGCTGTCGAGCCGTGGGAAGGCAGGTTCTTGGGGTGAGTGACCAACGAAAACGAAGCACTGCAGCAGGCGGCGGTGGTTATAGTCGAGTGAGGGAATCATCTGCAACTCGCCCAGTGTCTGCAGTTCACCATGCCGATAGCGATAGTCCAGGATGTCCTCTACCTGTTGCGCGGTAAGGAAGGGTATTGCCTCCAGCTCTTCCCGTGTTGCCTGGTTGATGTCCAACGGCTGTTCAGCCAAGTCGCTCAACAACTCGTATGCCCCCTCCCAGGCGCCAGACTCCAAGTCTTCCTCCTCGGAAAGCTGTCGGAACGCATGTTGCCACGAACCGTCTTCCTGTGCATAGCAGCAGGCGACGGACAAGAGGCAACAGATGATGAAGGACAGACGTCTCATGACACGGAAACACAATAACCAATGATTGTCATTGCTCTTTTGCCTGGAATGCGAGGGCATACATGCGCATCTGCCTGACCATGGCGAGCAGTCCGTTGGACCGGGTGGGTGAGAGATGTTCCTTGAGTCCTATGGCCTCGATGAAGTAGAGGTCGGCATCGAGGATTTCCTGTGGTGTGTGACCACTGAGCACCCGGATGAGCAGTGCCACGATGCCCTTGACGATGAGAGCGTCGCTCTCGGCGGAGAAACGGATTTTTTTATCCACATAGTCAGCCTGCAGCCACACGCGGCTCTGGCAGCCGTCGATGAGGTTGCTCCCAGTCTTGTACTTCTCGTCCAACGGCTCCTGTTCGTTGCCCAGGTCTATGAGCAGCTGGTACTTGTCCATCCAGTCGTCGAAGCTGGAGAACTCCTCAATAATCTCGTCTTGTATTTCGTTGATAGACATAATAACTGGTTTTTAAAGACAGAATAACAGAAGAACACTTTTCATTTTTCATTCTTTCATTGTTTCACTATTTTAAACAGCTTGTCGCTGGTGCGGACCTTCGAGGGAACCTTGACGGCGACGCGGGTGCCCTGGCGGGCGACGGTGACGGGGCCGTCATCGTCGTGTATCTCGTCGGCAGTGACATAGAGCACGCCGGTGGTGGGACCCGTGATGAGCAGCTTGTCACCCACGGAGAACTCGGCGGCATCGACGCTGAACTCTGCCACGCCCAGACGGGAGAAGTACTTGACGGCGGGACCGATGTAGAGCTTGCGCTCTGTGGCGCGTGAGCCATAGACATCGTTCCACTCGCCCAGCGTCTGCCCCTGATAGTAGCCGTCCCAGAATCCTCGGTTGAAGACGGCAGACAGACGACGGTCCCACTCGTCCTTGCGCTCTTCGGTGAAAGTACCGTCGAGGACGGCCTGGATGGCTTCCTTGTAGCACTTCACGACGGTATAGACATACTCCGGTCCACGGGCACGTCCCTCAATCTTGAAGACGCGCACGCCAGCCTGCATCATACGGTCGATGAAACGCACGGTCTTGAGGTCCTTGGGCGACATGATGTACTTGTTGTCTATCTCCAGCTGGTTGCCCGTCTCGTTGTCGGTGACGGTGTAGCTGCGGCGGCATATCTGCACACACTCGCCACGATTGGCGGAGCGATTCATGTTGTGCAGTGACATGTAGCACTTACCAGAGACGGCCATGCAGAGGGCACCGTGACAGAACATCTCGATGCGGACGAGCTGTCCGGAGGGGCCGCAGATGTGCTGCTCCTGCACCTGACGGTAGATCTCGGCCACCTGCTGCAGTTTCAACTCACGTGCCAGCACGACGACATCGGCGAACTGGGCGTAGAAGCGCAGTGCTTCGATGTTGGAGATATTGAGCTGGGTGGAGAGGTGGACTGAAAGAGATTTTCGATTTTCGATTTGGCAGTCTGTTGTCTGTTCTTGCGTCCCTTTGGTAGCAAGCGGCAAGCCGAGCGGTCCGTTGTCCGTTGTCCGTCCTTGACAATACTGCATGACGGCGATGTCGCAGGCAATGATGGCGGAGATGCCGGCTTCGCGTGCTGCATCGACAATCTGGTGCATGAGGGGGATGTCCTCGTCATAGATGATGGTATTGACGGTGAGGTAGCTCTTGATGCCATGACGGTTGCAGGTCTGTGCGATATCGCGCAGGTCGTCGATGGTGAAGTGGTTGGCAGAGTGAGAGCGCATGTTAAGCTGCTCGACACCGAAATACACGGAGTCGGCACCTGCCTGTATGGCGGCTGCCAGCGACTCACGGGAGCCGACGGGTGCCATTATTTCGTATTCACACATTGTTTAAAAAATGAAAGAATGAAAAAATGAAAACTTCCAGTTCCTCCCCCCCGGGGGGAGGTCAGGAGAGGGTCACTTAATCGCGACCTTGAGCTTTCAGCTCGAGCTCGCTCACGCTCGGAAAAGCCCGAGCAAGCTCGGCTTTTCCCTCACTTAATCGCGACCTTGCGGCCATTGAAGATATAGATGCCCTTTGTGGGGTGTTCCACGCAACGGCCGTCGAGGGTGTACCATCTTCCGTTGTCTGTTGTCTGTCGTTCGTTGTCAACAGTCTGGATAGAAGACGGGGTGTAGATGTAACCCAGCCGGTTGTCCATCCAAGCGATGCGTTCCTGCAGGAAGCGTCGCACGTTCTGTACCTCGGCGGCATAGCTGCCCCAGCACTTAGGGTTCTGGTGGACTTTCGTGTTCATGATGTCCCAGCGCAGGAAGTTCAGGTTCTGCGACTGCTGCAGATACTGTTCCATGTTGTCGATGAAGGCTGTCATGCTCTCTACGGTCAGCCCTCCCTGGCGTGCCTCGTCCCAGAGTGCCACCAGCTGTGCCTTGGCGTCGGTGTCGTTGATGACGATACGATCGACGAAGCTCTTCATGTTGCCGGCATAGCTGCCGCCACTACGATAGATATAGTCTTTTTTGTTGTTGATGGGGTAGGTGCGGTTGTCGTTCTCGAAGGCGATGTCGAAGTCCCAGACAGGTCCCGTATAGATCATGTCGTTTCCACGTTCCTTATACATATAGGTGCTCCAGTAGGTGTCGGTGTTGCCTGACAGCTCGCCCACGAGGAAGTGGCGCAGGAAGGTGTTGAGGTCGAGATAGGTCTTCCACTGGTTCTCCATCTTGTTGAAGTACTGCTGGATGTAGTTGTGCTGTTCGGTGGTTATCTCGTCTTCATCGGGTGACTTGATGGTGACGGGGTTGCCCATATTTGAAGTGAACATCGACATCTCCTCGTTGGCATAGGCATCGATCTCAAAGAAATAGCCGCCCGTCAAAGCCTCTCCGGAGTTGTCCTCTGGTGTCATTTCTGTCACCTCCACGCGCCCGGGGTTTACCTCAACCTGATCACACAACTGGTAGCAACCCTTGTACTCTCCGTTCATCAATACATCGACGGCAGCACCGAAGGGGGTGTATGGCAACCCCATGCGACGGCTCAGCTCGAAGGCCAAGAGGTTACGCATGAGGGTCTTGTCGCCGTAGTTGTTGATGAGTGTCCACTTCTTGGCCTTGGCAGGAGCGTCGAGCACGTTCTGCTTCTTCTCGAACTTGATGCGCCAGGGCTTCTTGGGGAAGGTACGTGAGGCATTGCCGCGTTCCCTGACGCCGCCCGGCTTGTCCAGCAGCTTCGTGCCGTTGTCGGAGATGATGATGATTTGTGAAGATATCTCGTGTTCCTTGTCGTAGGGTATCTCGCCGTTCAGGGTGTGGATGCTCACGGTGGGCAGGTTGGTCAGCTGATACAGATGGCTGTCGTCGCCCTTGCCGGCATGGCCGTAGAACTCGAGCTCGGCAATGTTGCAGCGGGCATCGTTGGGGCCGACATAGCGCACATAGCGGAAGCCACGCGAGCAGTTGACGGTGGCATACGACATCTGTCCGATAGTGCCCTTCTCCGGGATGATATAGAGGGGCAGCGCATCCATGAAGTCGGGGCTGTTGGCTCCTTCGAACACGCCCAGCTGGACGCGCTTCTCTCCCTGTCCGTCGTTGCGCGGAGACCAGCCGACCTTGGTGATGACATGGGCACTGCCCAGGTCAAGGCCTGTCCAGGTGTAGCTGCGCTCCCACGAGGCAAAACAGGTGTTGAGGTCGCCGTCGAAGGCCATCTCGCGGGTGTTGGCGGTGGTCGATTGCTGGAAGGTGGAGTAATCCACGTACAAGTCGGTTCCTATCACGGTGCCAGTCAGCTTGCCGTCGTCGGCAGCGGCTGTCAGCGCAGCCATCAGGAATGATGCAAGAAATGCTATACGATTCATAATGCTTCTTTTGTTTGATGTTTCGGCTGCAAAATTACGAAATAATCATGAATTATGTCATAAGAAACACGAAATAACCATATTTATTTTGTATTTTGCTCGGTTTGCACTACCTTTGCAGGCACTAAACGAAAGAATATGGAATCAAGACTGGTCATTTACAATACGCTGACGCGCCAGAAAGAGCGCTTCGAGCCTATCAACGCCCCCCATGTGGGCATGTATGTCTGCGGTCCTACCGTATATGGCGATCCCCATCTGGGGCATGCCCGTCCTGCCATCACCTTCGACCTGGTGTTCCGCTATCTGAAACATCTGGGCTACAAGGTGAGGTATGTGCGTAACATTACTGACGTGGGACATCTGGAGCACGATGCCGATGAGGGCGACGACAAGATAGAGAAGAAGGCACGGCTGGAACAGCTGGAGCCGATGGAGATAGCACAGTACTATACCAACCGCTACCATCAGGCGATGGACGCGTTGGGTGTGCTGCGTCCTTCGATAGAGCCGCATGCCACTGGTCACATCATCGAACAGCAGCAGCTGGTGCAGCAGATTATCGACAACGGCTTTGCCTATGAGTCGAACGGCAGCATCTACTTCGACATAGAGGCATATAATAAGGTATATAAATATGGTATCCTCAGCGGACGCTCGTTGGAGAACATCAAGGACGAGAGCCGTACGCTGGCCGGTGTGGGAGAGAAGAAGAACCAGGCTGACTTCGCATTGTGGAAGATGGCACAGCCGGAACACATCATGCGCTGGCCGTCACCCTGGAGCGACGGCTTCCCCGGCTGGCACTGTGAGTGTACTGCTATGGGACGTAAGTACCTGGGTGAACAGTTCGACATCCACGGCGGCGGCATGGACCTGGTCTTCCCGCACCATGAGTGTGAGATAGCACAGGCACAGGCCTCTATGGGTCATCAGGCCGTGAAGTACTGGATGCACAACAACATGATTACCATCAACGGACAGAAGATGGGTAAGTCGCTGGGTAACTTCATCACCCTCGAGCAGTTCTTCACGGGTAACCACCCGTCGTTAGAGAAAGCCTACTCGCCCATGACCATCCGCTTCTTCATCCTCTCTGCCCACTACCGTGGCACTGTCGATTTCTCGAACGATGCCCTGCTGGCAGCCGAGAAAGGACTGGAGAAACTGATGAATGGCATCAGCGACCTTGAGCGTATTCAGGTCTCCCCACAATGCGATGCCGACACGGAACGCATCGTCAAGGCACTGCGAGAGAAATGCTACGATGCCTTGAACGACGACTTTGCCACACCGCTGGTTCTCAGTTATCTGTTCGAGGCCTGCTCGACCATCAACAAGCTCATCGACCACAAGGCCACCATCTGTGCCGACTGCCTGAAGGAGCTGAAGGAGGTGATGCATCTCTTCACAGAGGACATACTGGGACTCTCAACGGTCAACGGTCAACGGTCAACGGACAACGGACAGCGCGAGGAGGCATTCGGCAAGGTAGTTGATATGGTTCTCTCCCTGCGTGCCAAGGCCAAGGCTAACAAGGACTGGGCCACCAGTGATCAGATCCGTGACGAATTGGCTGCTGCCGGTTTCGAGGTCAAGGACACCAAGGATGGTGTCACCTGGAAGCTGAACAAGTAAAAGGTTTCCCGAAAAAGGACGGGAAGCCGCGCCGACATCCCCGGCTTTCGGCTCAAGACGCTGCCCAAGGGTGCCTTGGTAAAGATAGAGTTTGTGGCCGAAGTTAAATAGAGACACAGCAATAGTTCATGGCAATAGAACAAGCAATATTCCGCAGGTCGGAACTCCTGTTGGGGGATGATGCGATGAACCGCATCGCTGAAAAGCGTGTCATTATCTTTGGTGTGGGAGGCGTTGGCTCGTGGTGTGCAGAGAGTCTGGTGCGCAGCGGCATCAGGAAGTTGACGATTGTCGATTCTGACCGTGTGTGTATCACGAATATCAACCGCCAGCTGATGGCAACGACGAAGACCGTCGGACAAGTGAAGGTCGATGTCCTAAAAGAGCGTCTGCTCACCATCAACCCCTCGGCAGAGATCACCGCCCTGCAACAGATATTCACGGCAGAGACCGCCGAGAGTTTCCAGCTCGACACCTACGACTACATCATCGATGCCATTGATTCGTTAAAGGACAAGGCTTTACTCATCCTCATGGCCACAAGTCTTTCCTCCCTTCGGGGGGCTCGTTTTTTCTCATCGATGGGTGCCGCACTGAAGCTCGATCCTACGCGCATCCGTATCGCTGAGTTCTGGAAGGTCACCGGCGACCCGCTCGCCCGTGCCCTCCGCAATCGCTTCAAACGCGACAAAGTGTTCCCCAAGCATAAGTTCCAGTGCGTCTATTCCGACGAATTGTTGGAAAACAAAAAGCCCATCGACCCCGACGACAAAGGCAATGGCACCATTGCCCACATCACCGCCATCTTTGGCTTCATGCTGGCCGGCCTTGTCATTCAGGATGCCGTTAACGCATAGCCATCAATTGTCAAAAAGCTTCTTCGTTGTTTCTATTGCCTTAGTTGGCGTACGTACTGCATAAAACGGTCGATGAGGCTAATTCTCTCCCTATTTGGGAGGGCTATCAGCGAAGCGCCGTTGTTGAACTGCATCACGGTATTCTTGTCTTCCTCGAATACAGGCCACAGGGGTAACCCGTCACCGTTGGGATTACCGCCCGTCTTGGCAAAGTTCACCCAGTACTGCTGCATCAGCTCGCTCACTTTCTTCTCCTGCGGATATTTCAGGGGCTCGTTATCGAAGGCTCCTTTCAGATAGAGCATGTCGTCGGCATGGGCTGCGCCACGACGATTACCTTGTGCATAGACGGTGGTGTCCGACTTCTGAGCGAGGTAAGCCACATAGACAGCACTTCTTCCCGTCTGCTTTTGCAGGGTTGCCCATGCATAGGCTGGCCATCCGAAACCCACGTCTCGCGTCAGGTCGCGCAAGCTGAAAAGTCGCTCCTCGTCGGTGGTGCCGGGATAGACAACTCTCGCACTGTCAGCCCACTGGCCAGGCAACTGGCGCATCATCTGTTCGTACTGCTCAGGACTGACCGAAGCATAGGACACGGCACCTTCGTCGCTGTTATGCATAATCAACACAGGCACGTCGTTGTAGCAGCCTTTCTCATAGAGGCTGTAGATGGGCTCGGGGATGACATAGCCGTCAACGATGGGCACACAGCCCTGGAAGTTCACGTCGTTACCTGTCAGTTCCCTGGCATCCATCTGACGCATCTCGGCGATGGAGTTCTTCTGCAGCTGGCTCATGAACATCTGCCCTAACATCTGGGCCAGTTCCAGGTTGACCACATTCGTAGCCGACAGGAAGGCACCGCTCTGGCTGATGCAGGCGCGGAACAGCCCCTTGGCCAGTGGCGAGGCACAGAGTATGTGACAGCTCATGGCTCCTGCCGACTCTCCGAAGATGGTTACTTTCGAGGGGTCGCCGCCGAAGCTCCTGATGTTGCGCTGCACCCATTGCAGGGCGAATATCTGGTCGAGGATGCCGTAGTTGCCAGTATGTCCGTCAGGCGACTCCTCAGCAAGTTCGCTGTGCGCCAGAAAACCCAGTGAACCGGCGCGATACTCAATGGACACAGCCACCACTCCCTTGCGGGCCAGGCTCTGCCAAAGGTCCCCGCCATAGTGCTCCGTCTGGAATCCGCCACCATGAATAAACACCATCACGGGCAGGCCTTCGTCAACGCTCTTGGCTGGCGTGACAACACTCAGATACAGGCAGTCCTCACTCATCATGTCATAGCTCACGTAACTCTTCTCAGGCTGAGGGGGCCACTTGGCAACATCCTCTGCCTTCAGCACACCCTCCCACGGCAGGGCAGGCTGTGGTGCCTTCCATCGCAGGTCGCCCACCGGTGGTGCTGCGTATGGAATGGCCTTATACACGGCAAGGTCCGTTCCGTCGGGCGTTCCTTCTACGTCACCTGTTTCAACATGGGTTCTCAGCAATGGCTGCGCCTCGGCAGCCACCAATGCCATCAGTCCGCAGACTGCAAATAATAGTTTTTTCTTCATCTTGATGATATTTTGTTAAGAGTGTCAGAACCGCCAGAGGGGAATCCCTGTGGCTGGGGAGCAATATAGGCCTCCTTCGTCATTTCCACTGCCAGCGTCTCTTTGCGGAAGCGGTCGTAGCTCATATATACCAGTCCATGGTCAGGGTCATCATCGCCCCATGAGTTCTTCATGATGAAGTAGCGGTTGTGCTTGGCATCACGTGCCAAGCCTACAATGGCCATAGCGTGTTCCTTGCTCTCCCAGCATACGCCGTGGTGCTGGCGTACAGCACGCTCCGTCTTGGCGAGCAGGGTGTCCATAGGAATATTCCAGAAGCGGTTGTGCTCCCAATTGTCGGGCATGTCAATGTCGATGAGTTGGTTATAGGACTCGCCGTCATTGCTGGTCAGGGCGATGTATTCGTCGGGTGCACATACGCTGCGGGCAAACTCATGCGGTGTATAGACGGCACCTCCCATGAACACCTGTTTGGGCGGGGCAATATCCAGGTCTGCCTTGCGATAGGCATCATAGCCGCATAGGCCGTATTGATGGATCATGTAGATACAGGCAATACCCATGCCGCGTTTGCTTTCTGGTGCCTGCTGCTCGTTTTTCAGCATATACTCCACGTAGGCGGCCGAGAGGTTCACAGAATCGCCGAGTCTCAGACGCTCTGTCTCAATGGCAGCGAGCATGGCATAGATCCAGCAGGTCTGGCTCTTCCCCTGATTCTTGACAGGCGTCATACGGTTCAGCACCTCCGTCTCTACAGGCGGATGGCCTTTTGGCTTTTGCGAACAACCGGTCAGCAGACACACGGTCACAAAAAAACATATCCAACGTTTCATGGTGCAAAAGTAGTGCAAACTGAGCGAAATACCAAAGAAAAAGCCATTTACTTTGGTATTTCCAAGTGCAGCCCGCTCGGCTTTGCCGCTTTGTACCTTTAGGTCAAAGAACTTTCGACAAATGTCAAAATTACATTTTTATTTGTAATATCGAATGTTTTTTTGTAATTTCGCAGGCGAAAACGTAAATGATGCAAGATGAAAGTACAGATAGAACCCTCTTGGGAAGAACAGTTGCAGGCAGAGTTTGACAAGCCGTATTTCGAGCGGTTGACGGAAATTGTCAGACAGGAGTACAGAACCAGGACGTGCTATCCACCGGGCAGACTGATTTTCAATGCCTTTAACCTTTGTCCGTTCGACAAGGTGAAGGTGGTTATTATCGGACAGGATCCCTATCATGAGCCTGGTCAGGCACATGGATTGAGCTTCTCCGTATTGGATGGTGTGGCGTTTCCGCCCTCGCTGCAAAACATCTTCAAGGAGATTCACGATGACCTTGGTACGCCAGTGCCCATGACGGGCAATCTGACACGCTGGGCAGAACAGGGGGTATTGTTGCTCAATGCTACGCTGACCGTCCGTGCCCACTTCGCCAACAGCCATTCCACCATAGGATGGCAGTATTTCACCGATGCGGCGATTCAGGCATTGGCTTCCAGACGTGAGCATCTGGTTTATATGCTCTGGGGCGGCTATGCCAGGGGCAAGGCATATATGATAGACAAGTCGAAGAACCTTGTCCTGGAGTCTGTACATCCCTCGCCTCTCTCTGCCAACCGTGGCGGCTGGTTCGGCCAGCATCAGTTCTCCCGTTGCAATGCCTATCTGGAGGCCAACGGCATGGAACCGATTGTTTGGTAATAATCAATTCAAAAATCTCAAATCTCAAATCAGAATGCTTCCTCCTATTCTGCAAATTGGCGACGTATTGATCTCCTCGGACTTGTTGACAGAGTATTTCTGCTGTGACCTGGAGAAGTGTAAGGGTATCTGCTGCGTTGAGGGTGACGCAGGAGCTCCGGTAACGTTGGACGAGGTGGGCAGCATCGAGGATATGCTCGATGAGGTCTGGAACGACCTGTCGCCATCGGCACAGAGTGTCATCGACCGTCAGGGAGTGGCTTATACCGATGAGGAGGGTGACTTGGTAACCAGTATTGTGAATGGCAGGGAATGTGTGTTTGCAAGATGCCTCTCAAGCCTTTCTCAACAGACCCACCCCTTAGGGAAGGAGGATGACGGGAGCTGTTGGCTGTGTATGTTGGAGAGAGCGGCAAGAAAGAAGGCGGCAGCCCAAATCGAAAATCGAAAATCTCTTTTTATCAAACCCATCAGCTGCGCACTTTATCCTATCCGTGAGAAACGCTTTGACAACGGACTCATTGGCCTGAACTACAACCGCTGGAAGGTGTGTAAGGATGCCGTAGAAAAAGGGAAGGCACTGCACCTTCCTGTCTATCAGTTCTTGAAGGAACCCCTCATTCGTCGCTTTGGTGAAGCATGGTATCAGGAACTCTGCGATGTAGCGAAAGAACTCCTGCCTCATAACTCCTGACTCTTTCAGCTTCTCCTGAATTCCAACGGGCTCATGCCCACATGCTCCTTGAAGAACTTTCCAAGAAACGACTGGTTGGGGAAGTGAAGGTCGTCCGCAATTTCCTTGATGCTCTTGTTGGTATTCTTCAGTTGGATGCGTATCTCCAAAACCACGTAGTTGTCTATCCACTCATTAGGTGAACGCTTGCTGATCTGTTTCACGCATTCTGACAGATACTTAGGTGTGATGCACAGCTGTTCGGCATACCAGCATACCCGTCGCTCATGACTGAAGTTTTTCTCCACCAGTTGGATGAATTTGGTGAAGAACATCTCAGCACGTGTCTGTTTATGCTGGGGCATCTGCTGCATCCGTAGGATGACGTTGCTCAAGTCGTAGAGCATGGCCAGCAGCAGCGAGCCAACCAGTTGCTTGCGGAAATGGTTCTGCTGCTCGTCAATCTTTCGTTTGATGAACTGGAAGTAGTCAATGAATACGTCGATCTCCTTTTGAGTGAGGCTGACTACAGGATGGCTCTTTGCAAAAAGCAGCAGCGATGACAGGTCACTCATGTCGCGCATCACCTCATAGAAGAACTTGGTGGAGAGCACGATGCACTGCGCCTCGATGTCTGTCGATGCTGTGTAGTTATCCAGTACCTGACGGTCTGAAAGGATGATGATGTCACCCGGCTTGACCACCTGTTCCTTGGTGTCGATGGTATATCGTACGTTACCGCGCAGGCACAGGCCAATCAGGATGAAGTTCATGCGTCTGGGTCCTGTCGGTATGGGTGAATCCTTGATGTTATCGACGACGACGATATCGTCTTCGATAAAGCCGTTGTCAGGCCATTGCTTGACTTTCTGGAAGTCGGAATCTGTGATGGTAGGTCTGTTCATAGTGTATTTAAGGTTTCAGGGATGGTATGTCGTTGATGCAGATGGCTTCTACGGTGGTGATGTTCGATCGTGAGCGGCCGGCAGGCAGTATGATACGGGCGATGCCTGCCGTACTGATGGTGAAGCGTCGGCATGCCTGGTCGTCGGTGCCGCCCTTGCAGATGTAACGCAGACCATTGACAGTGATGACATCACCTTTCTTCATGCCTCGCATGGTGACGCGTACCCAGCCATTGAACGACTGGCCGAAGTCGTAGGTCAGGGTACGTCCCTGCTGACTGAAAGTGGAACGCTTCAGGATACGCTGTGTCCTGTAGGCAGGTTTCTCATGGCGGCAGAAGGTGATGACGGCAGGCTTCAGGTCTTTGGCGACTTCTGCACGCTGCCATTCCGACAACAGGAAGCTGTCTTCCTTCCAGTCGTAATCGTTCCAGTTAGCCATATAGCCGGGACCGTCTATCTCTTCATTGCCGTCAGGCAAGGTACGTGCGTTGGCAGTATGGCACAGCCATCCTTTCTCGTTATCCATAAAGAAGGGACTGCCGTCTTCCCATTGTCCTGACATGACGATGTACAGCTGTCTTTTGGTGTAGTTTACCGGCGAATACCAAACGGCAATGGTATTTGTGCCTTTGTGCAGGAAGTTACCTATCTCATAGTCGCGAACGCCAATGGCACCACGAGGATTGCTGGAGAAGAGGTCTGTAGAGATGTTGTAGCCATTGACATAGACGATGTAGCGCCCTTCGCTGGCTACACTGAGTATGGCACTGGCCAATGGCTTGTCCATGTGGATGTTGCGCTTGAACCATATCTGCCGGGTCTCTTCGGCCTGGGGATGGTAGATCCATCTCATGCCGAATTCCTGCGCACATAAGGGTAGAAAGGTAAAAAGGTAAAAAGGTAAAACGAGGAGCACGTACCGTGTCCTGTATTTTGCATAGCCCGGAAGTTGCATTCTTATTGCCATAGTCATGTTTTTATGTTTTCTGCCTTTTTACTTTTCTACCTTTATCGTGTTTTCTCCTGCCTTCAGCTTCAAGGTCTGTTGCTTACCATTATATAATAAGGTAATCTTGCCTGCCTTCTTGGCCTTGATGGTACAGCTTTCAACCTTACCGTCTTTCCATACCATCGATACCTCGTAGCCACCACGGGCGCAGAGTCCACTGACGGCTCCGTCCTTCCATGCCTCAGGAATTGCTGGCAGCAGTTCAACTCTTAACTCTGAATGACTATACTGACTCTGCACCAGCATCTCACAGACGCCTGCTGTGCCGCCGAAGTTACCGTCGATCTGGAACGGTGGATGGGCATCGAACAGGTTGGGGTAGGTGCCGCCACCATGGCTATAGTTGGGTATCCTGTCCTGCTCTGGTGCTACGTGTGTCAGCAGCTTGCGATATATCTGATAGGCTTTCTCGCCATTCTTGAGTCGTGCCCACAGGTTGATGCGCCAGCCTGTGCTCCACCCCGTCGTCTCGTCACCCTTCTGCTCTAAAGTCCGTTCGCAGGCCTTTAGTAGTGTAGAGTTTAAAGTGTAGGGGTTAGAGTTTGCTACCGCCTTTGACTCAAGCGCAGAAGGAATGGCGGTAGCAAACTCTAAACTCTCAGTTCTACACTCTTCGTTTATAATATGATTGCCTGGGTACAATCCTATGAGGTGGCTCTGGTGACGATGGTGCGGGTCACGGTCCTGCCAGTCGTAGTACCACTCGTTGAGATCGCCCTGTGCACCAATGGTGTAAGGGTGCAGGCGTTTCAGCGCGGCTTGATACTTTGCGGTATTATCGCGACAGATGGAACCCGTTGCGCAGACGTTGGTGAGCAGCTCACGGATGATGGCGAGGTCGGCTGTGCCCCCATAGCAGGTGACACCGTGATAGCCCTTATCGGTGATATACTCATTCTCAGGCGACGTGCTTGGAGCCGTAATCAGCTCACCTGGATTCTTGGGATTCTCTATGAGCCAAGCCATACAGAATTCAGCAGCCCCCTTCATTAACGGATATACCGTTGAGTGCAGGTATGCCTCGTCTTGAGTAAACAGGTAACGTTCCCACAGTGTATTCACGAGCCATGCGCCACCCAGGTTCCAGTCAGCCCACATAGGGTTTTCACGTTTCTCGCCCACAGGGTTGGTCATGGCCCAGATGTCACTATTGTGACTGGAACACCAGCCTTGGTCAATGCCGTAGTAGTTGTGGGCGGTATATTGTCCGTTCTCTGCCAGTGCCGTGATGAATCCATCCAGCGGCTCTGCCATCTCTGCCAGGTTGGCAACGAAGGCGGGCCAGTAGTTCTCCTCCAGATTGATGTTGACGGTATAGTTTCCACGCCAGGGCGACCAGAGGTGGGGTGTCCACAGTCCCTGCAGGTTAGCAGGTACTCCCTTGGTTCGCGAGCAGCTGATGAGCAGGTAACGCCCGTATTGGAAGTAAAGGGTTTCAAGATAGCGAGCCTCCCCCTGCCCCCTCCCAGAGAGGGGGTTGCTGTAGCGCTTCAGCAGTTCGTCAGTGGTCATCTCTGTCCCCCCTCCTCTCGGGAGGGGTCGGGGGTAGGCTCCCCCTTGGGTGAGATTCAGCTTCACCCTGTCGTAGAACTGCTGATAGTCGTTGATGTGCCTGCCCCTTACGTCATCGTAGCTGACGTTGGCCGTATGCCAGATGTCGTCAGCTGCATTCTCCAGATAGGGGGCACCGTCCAGCACAGGGTGCTTGTGCGGACCGTTGTAGCTTGTCTCGTTGACAATATATACCGTTGCCTGTGTGGCATGGCGCAGCGTGAGCCCCTCGTCAGTAGCCGTCACCTCTCCGTCTGTCTCACAGATACGGACAATGGTACAGAAATGAATGCTCTCTTGCGGGTCGCCAGTAGCATGTCCCGTCATCGTCAGCTGGGCCTCTCCCCAGCCTCCTCCCAAAGAGGGGGAGCATTTGGTTTTGGCAGGCACCTGGGCACCCAGCGTCAGTCGGCAGTTGATGGCCTGCGGCTTGTCTGCCTTCAGGCGTATGGCAATGAGCTTGTCAGGGTTGGAGGCGATGTATTCACGGGTGAAGGTGACACCTTCACGTACGTAACGGTCACGGCAGAGGGCACTGTCGATGTCCAGCTCACGGTGGTAGCCGCTGACGTCGCCTACGTTCCAGTCGTAAATGTGCAGTGTGCCTAACGGCTGGTAGAACTGAGAGTTAGGACCTTGCACGTACCGTTGCAGCGAGTCTGCCAACCGGTAGTCTTCGTTGAACAGCGCCTC
This sequence comes from uncultured Prevotella sp., assembly GCA_905236875.1. Taxonomy (GTDB): domain Bacteria; phylum Bacteroidota; class Bacteroidia; order Bacteroidales; family Bacteroidaceae; genus Prevotella. The sequence continues at coordinate 19,044 of CAJOQT010000039.1, forward strand.
GCGTATCTTGGGAATCCACTGGTGGGCATCCCTGTCCAAGTCTCTGTCAACAGGCTTGCCCGTCCAGAACGTAATGTCATTCAGATAGATGAGGTTGTCCTCTGTTCCACCATACACCAGCGCCCCCAGCTTGCCGTTGCCAATGGGCAGCGACTCCTCGAAATACTGTGCCTGGCGGTCGTACCATAGCCGCATAGGAGCCTGTTCCTGAGCTGCTGTAGAGAGCACGGTCAGACAGACAATCATGGTGGAAATGATACGATTCATAGATCTCCTGGTTTTTATTTTGGTTCTACATGAACGGCTATGTGTGTCTCGGCACCATAGCGTTTTTTCAGCACATCCTCTACTTCCGAGGCTTTGTCATGAGCCTCGCGCAGGGGAATGTCGCCGTCCATCAGGATGTGCAGCTCGATGGCATAATGGTTTCCTATCCGTCGGGTGCGAAGGTCGTGAGGCTCCACTACTTCGGGGATTGTGGCGACGAGTCTCAGTATCTCGTCTTCTACGGCGTCTGGCAGTGACTGTTCCATAAGGTCGCCAATGCCGTCTCGCAGCAATGTGACGGCAACTTTCACGATAAAGGCTCCCACCACGATGGATGCCAGGGGATCAAGCACTGTCCAGCGCTGTCCCAGAAAGATGGCACCGCCAATGCCTACTGCCGTGCCGACGGAAGACAGCGCATCGCTGCGATGATGCCAGGCGTTGGCCTCTACTGCCTGTGAGTTCAGCTGGCGTGCCTTTACCATCGAATAGCGATAGACGGCCTCCTTGAGGATGATAGACAACAGGGCGGCTCCTAAAGCCAGCAGCCCTGGCGCCTCTAACTGCTGACCACCGACCCATGCCGCAATCTTTGTGGCCCCATTGTACAGGATGCCTATTGCCACTGCCAGCAGCGCTACACCTATCAGCGTCATCGACAGTGTCTCGTACTTGCCGTGTCCATAGTCGTGCGACTTGTCTTGAGGCTTGCCGCTGATGCGGACAAACAACAGCACAATGGCATCGGTCACAAAGTCGGAAAGAGAGTGAACGGCATCGGCCACCATAGCGGCGCTATGACCCAGGATGCCTGCTACAAACTTAAAGAGCAGCAGCACAACATTGACTGCCGCTCCAATAAGTGTTACCCGATAGATTTCCTTGTTTCTTGACATGTTCCTTACGCATCGATATTTGCGTAGGTGGCATTTCTCTCGATGAACTCGCGGCGTGGCTCCACGTCGTCGCCCATCAGCATGGAGAATATTTCGTCAGCTTCGGCGGCGTTCTCGATGGTTACCTGTTTCAACAGACGGTTCTCAGGATTCATCGTCGTCTCCCACAGCTGCTCCGGGTTCATCTCACCCAGACCTTTGTAGCGTTGTGTATGGAGGGCTGTCGAGTTCTCGTCACCTGCCACGTACTTGTCGATGAAGGCCTGACGCTGCTGCTCTGTGTAGCAGTACTCGGCATACTTCTTGTAAGTACATTTATAGAGCGGTGGAGTGGCAATGTAGAGGTGTCCGCCCTGAATGACCTGTGGCATGAAGCGGTAGAACAGTGTCATGATAAGCGTGTCGATATGTGAGCCATCGACATCGGCGTCGGTCATGATGATAATCTTGTCGTAGCGCAGCTTGTCGATGTTCGCCTCGCGGTCGCCCTCGCCCTCTACGCCGAAACGTACGCCGATGCTCTGGATGATATTCATGACCGACTCTGCCTCAAACACGCGGTGCCACTGTACCTTCTCCACGTTCAGGATCTTTCCGCGCAGGGGAAGGATGGCCTGGAAGTGACGGTCGCGGCCTTGCTTGGCACTGCCGCCTGCGGAGTCACCCTCGACGAGGAAGATCTCACAGTCCTTCGGATCCTTGTTCGAACAGTCGGCAAGCTTGCCAGGCAGTCCGCCGCCAGTCATCGGGTTCTTGCGCTGTACACTCTCACGGGCCTTGCGGGCGGCGATACGGGCTGTGGCAGCCAGCACCACCTTGTCGCAAATCATCCTGGCCTCCTTCGGATGCTCCTCCAGATAGTTGGCCAGTGCCTCGCCGACGGCCTGCTGGACGGCACCAGCCACCTCGCTGTTGCCCAGCTTGGTCTTGGTCTGTCCCTCGAACTGCGGCTCTGCCACCTTGATGGAGATGACAGCCGTCAGTCCCTCGCGGAAGTCCTCTGGGGCAATCTCGATCTTTGCCTTTTCAATCTGCTTGGAGATCTGCGGGTCGTTGTCGGCATATTTCTTTAAGGTACGTGTGAGGGCTGCGCGGAAACCTGCCAGATGGGTACCGCCCTCAATGGTGTTGATATTGTTCACGTAGGAGTGAATGTTCTCGCTGTAGTCCGTGTTGTACATCACGGCCACCTCGATGGGAATGCCCTGCTTCTCAGTCTTCAGGTAGATGACATCATCCACCAGGTGCGTACGGTGACGATCGACGTAGCGTACGAACTCCTTCAGACCGTCCTTGGCGTGGAACACCTCTTCCTTCAGGTTGCCGTCCTCGTCAGGACGCATGTCCTTCAGGGTAATGGTAATGCCGGCGTTCAGATAGGCCAGTTCACGCATACGACGGGCGATGTTGTCATATTTATATTCCGTCGTGGTAAAGATGGTGCCGTCGGGCCAGAACTGCTGGCGTGTACCCGTCTTGTCAGTGTCGCCCACTATCTTCACATCGTACAGCGGCTTACCCTTCTCGTACTCCTGCTGGTAGATATGTCCGTTGCGATACACCTGTGACAGCATGTGTGTAGAGAGAGCATTAACGCAACTCACGCCTACGCCGTGCAGACCACCGCTGACCTTATAGCTGCCCTTGTCGAACTTACCGCCGGCATGCAGCACCGTCATGACGACTTCGAGAGCCGACTTGTGCATCTTCTCATGCTCATCGACGGGAATACCACGTCCGTTGTCCAATACGGTGATGGAGTTGTCTTCGTTAATGGTTACTTCAATATGCGTACAGAAGCCTGCCATCGCCTCGTCGATAGAGTTATCCACTGTCTCGTTTACCAGGTGATGCAGTCCCTTCTCGCTAATGTCTCCGATATACATGGCCGGACGCTTGCGTACGGCCTCCAGTCCCTCAAGTACCTGAATGTTACTTGCGGAATAATTTTGTTCTTGATTCAGTTGTTCTTCAGTCATTTTCTTGTTTATCGCTATAACGGCGCAAAGGTACTAAAAAAGACGCAAACAAACGAATGTTTGCGTCTTAAATATTGTCAAAAAGACGTAGTATAAATATGTATAAACGCATTCTGTGAAAAAACAAGAATACCGCAGCCTGACAAAACAGATTGCGGTATTTGCTATTGCTATTTGAAGTGGATTCTTCTTACAGCTTGTTGATGTGCTTGCAAAGGCTTGACTTGATGTTGGCTGCCTTATTCTTGTGGATGACGTTGGTCTTGGCCAGCTTGTCCAGCATTTTCTGAATAGAGGGATACAGCTTTGTTGCCTCGTCTTTGTCGGTCATGGCACGCAGCTTGCGAACGGCGTTGCGCATGGTCTTAGCATAATAGCGGTTGTGAAGGGTTCTTGCCTTGGTCTGGCGGATTCTCTTCAGAGATGATTTGTGATTTGCCATTTTAATTTAATGTTTAATGTTTTTAATTTAATTGTTCTTCCTAAAGCCTGTGGGTCTTACGTCTTCAACAGCCCTAAGCAAACCCTTTTGACTGAATGCATCATTCTTATCTTAAGAGCTCTCTGCCACCAATTCCCTTTCGAGTAGCACTTGGCTGTGCCGATGACAGATTTAGGTGTTTCTTCTACTTTCTCTTGTAGTCCCTAGGAGAGTCGAACTCCTCTTTAGAGAATGAAAATCTCTCGTCCTAACCGATAGACGAAGGGACCAGAAGCTTTGCTAAAGAGAAATGAGAAATAAGGAATGGGAAATGGATTTCCCGTCTGTATTCTCAAGGCTCTTCTGGCAAAAGCGGGTGCAAAGGTACGAAAAAGATTAAACATTAAACATTAAACATTAAAAGAATTTGCATTGCTGTCCATTATTTAACGTTTTTTATGGGTTTTGGGTGGAAAATACTCTCAACTCTCCGCGCTCAACTCTCAACTTTTTAGTACCTTTGCATGGTTATGCTGATAAAGACTGAAGCCATCGTGCTACATTCCCTAAAATATGGCGAGAGCAGGTTGATTGTCGATCTGTTCACTCGCGAACATGGGCGCCTGTCGTGTATCGTCGGTATTCCCAAGACAGGTCGTGCGAAGGTGAAAAAGCAGTTCTTCCAGCCTCTCAGCCTCATCGACGCTGAGTGTGATGTACGAGCCAATGTCCGTCTGCAGAAGATACGTGACGCCCGCATGCTCAGTCCCTACGTCTCGCTGACTTACGAGCCTGCCAAGCTCTCCATCTCCCTCTTCCTGGCCGAGTTCCTCTACCACGCCCTGCGAGGCGAGCAGCAGCCCGACCCCCTACTCTTCGACTACATGCGTAACAGCTTTCTCTGGCTCGACACTGCCACTGCCGACTTTGCCAACTTCCACCTTGCCTTCCTCATGCACCTCTCCCGCTTTCTGGGCTTTTATCCGAATATAACCCCCCTTTCTGTCCCCCCGAGGGGGGAAACTGCTGCGCCAAAAGCCTCCCCACGGGGAGATTCGGAGGGATGGGGTGGTTTGAAAGCCTCCCCACGGGGAGGTTTGGAGGGGGTCTTCTTCGACTTGCGCGAAGGGACATTCTGTGATGCCCCGCCGCTCCATCAGGACTTCCTGCGCCCGGAGGAGGCTGCCCGCATCCATACCATGATGCGTATGGACTATCAGAACATGCACCTCTTCCGCATGAGCCATCTCGACCGCAACCGCTGCCTGGACATCATCCTGGCCTACTACCGCCTTCATCTGCCCTCCTTCCCGGAGCTGAAGAGCCTTCCCGTCCTTCAGGAGCTATATACATAACAGTGCCGCCCTTCCTTGTGGAAAAGCGGCACTGTCGTTATGTTCTTGACCTTACCAGTCCTCTTCGTCGTCGTCGCCTCCGCCAAACAAGGGAGCATCCCAATCGGTAGGATCACCCACGGTACCACCAGTATTATCAATGGGCACACCAGTAGGCGAAGTACTATTCAACACTCGCGGTGCAATCTTCACCACGAGCATCTTCGGATCTACATACATTTTCTTTTTCATATCGTTGTTTCCTTTCTTTTGTTCTTTTAGTTTTCTTTCTTATCGGTCGCTGCGCTCAAAATTTAAGCAAAAATTGACTTTAAAAATTAATCTAATCTTCTCCAGTTTCAGTATTCCTTAACCACGAAAGATTTTTGTTACTAATTTTCTTACCAATTTTCTTATAATTTTGAGCGAAGCGACCATTAATCCCTCCCCCAGTTCTCCCCCTAAACAGGGGGAGTTAGAGGGGGTCCGAGGGGGTCTTACTTAATCACAACCTTCTTTCCATTATGGATATACATACCCTTCGTCGGATTCTCCACACGGCGACCACTGAGGTCATACCATCTGTTGTCCGTTGTCTGTTGTCCGTTGTCAACAGTGCTTATACCTGTGGTTCCACCGAAGTCGAATGACAGCGGAGCGCCACTGCCACCAGCAGCGTCAACATCACTCTTCAGCAGATAAGCCTTACCAGCGGGCAGTTCAGTACCAGTGTAGAGTTTAAACTGACCTCCACTCATAGCATATACGCTACTTGCAGTCACAGTGCCACCATTGACACAAGCCTTCAGGAAGTTCTTCTCTGGGGCTTCAGGTGTCGTTGTTGCCACAGGAATAGTAACCGTTGCTCCAGGTGTACCCTCCAGCACGAGACCTGTCTCGGCAGGAACAGCAGTCTCAACCTCTGTAAAGGTTGCCTTTGTTGCACTCAGAGCAGAAACCACGTATGCAGCAGTCAGGTTCGTAATCGTACCTGAGAAGTCAAGAGGATATGCACTTGACAAAGTCGTATAGCCACTTGCTGAGATAGTAGCGGTTACCTCCGTCGGAGTAGCACTTTGGAATATATCTAAGAAGAAGTTGTAGCCATTGTTATTCATATTGCTGGTAGCATATGGACCAAAATTATGGGAAGAATTCAAAGCAACACATCTGGTGTCAATGTTATAGTTCTTGATAACAAAGCCCTCGTATTCGCCAACCATAGCAGTGGGTTCAGATGTACTGCTTTCAATGGTCCATTCAGTGTTACTGCCACCCGTGGCGAAATTGGTGCTCGATGTATAACCCAACACTTGACCATTAGCATTTGTAAATGTAAATCCGTTTTCGGAAACATTTACTGTCCAGTAGTAGTCGTCTTCATTGTCAGTAATCTCAACAGGAAGGGCTTGACCGTCAGTTGTTGTTTTAGCCTCAAACATTTCACCTTCAGGTTTGCCTGAAGTTGAATTCTGCATAGCATAATAAGCTGTAGCATTTTTACCGTAACGGGCTGCAATGACAACCTTACTTCCGTCCGTCAACTGGTCAAGACTGGTTATACGGATATAATCGCCATCTTCGGCAGGAGCAGCGTAAGCAGCCTGGTTAATAGTGATAAGCTCAGAATAGGCATCGCCTTCGTCACCGACAGCATAGACCTTCATGTATGCAGTACGAGCATCACCATCGTTGGGATCAATCAGATATTCAACATTGTTTTCGTTGTCGAAATCTGTGATAATCCAATCGTAGGTGGCTTCGGTAGTTCCGTCTGACTCATAGAATTTAACCTCTGCATCCACATTAGAGAGATTATTATATGTTACTTCAATCTCACCATCATAAATACCCTCAGCAGGAGCATCAACAGTAGTGGGATCAACAGTGATGGTTGGCTCGGTAATGACTACTTCCTCGATGTCAGCTGCACTACGTGGGAGAACTTCCTTAGTGCTATTGAACTGTTGATAAACACCTGTGATGTTATAGGTCTTACCGCTTGTTAGACTCAAATCGCTGTAGAGAGAATTGTAAGGCTTAATAGTGTTAGTGCCATCTGAAAGATTGGTGCCGTCATAAGTTAAATTGCTCAGCTTAATAACAGCACCTGTATTCACACCAGCGAGGTCTGCAATGCTTTTGTTAGTGACAACCGTAATTTCGCCATCCTGGCTCACAGTAAGACCACTTGTATTTGCAGGAAGGTTCGTGAATTCTGCAGATCCACTAAAAAGCTTCAAAGGCGTATTGATAACAGTTCCACTAAGCTTATCATTGACAGCAAAGCCATGATTACTCGTATAAATGATGAAACCATTTCCACTGTTATCAGTTACAAAAACATTTGAACCGCTAACACCAGAAACCACCCAGTTTCCAAAGGTCACATTCACATTAGTTGCGGTACTGCCAGCACTTGTTGCTGCCTCAAAGAGGGCAGGAATCGTGGTGTAAGAAACGGGAGCTGCAGCCTGCGTGATGGTCACATCCTTTGTGACGGATTCGTTACCATAGGTGTAAGTCAGCGTAACCGTCTCTGTACGAGCAGTAGTGTTGGGGTTAGCTGTGCAAGTGAAAGCAATGGGACTTGTGAAATCGTTTCCAAGAGTTACCCAGCTATTTGAAGGAACAGAAGCGGTCAGCGTACCATTAGCAGGATTGTTAATGGTATAAGCAATGCTACCACCAGTTGCATCGTATGCAATGTTTACATTGCTGGCAGTGATGGAAGGATCCGTTCCAATTGCTTCAATTGTGATGGTTACTTTGCTTATATCGCAACGGCTAGAACCGCTACCTGTAAACAGAACTGTAGAAGCTACGCCATTCCATGTTTTAGTATCCGAATTATAAACGCCTTCATCTGAACTAATAGTGGCAGCCCATGTACCAGCAGAGGTAAATACGATTTGGGTAATATTATAACCTGTTGGTGCCTCAAATGTCAACTTGTTATTGGGATAGAAGCGAATCTGGGAATTATTGATGTAATGGTTGCCAGAACCTGCATACGTAACGGTCACATTATCCTTAGAAGCAGAAACAGGGTTATCGTCTGTAATGCCAGATGCTGAACCTTCATAATTTGTTCCAAAGAAGGTGTTATTGAGGGCAATGTCAAATTCCGTTGGCTGTACATAAGGAGCACTGCTCGTTACAGTCATTTCATAAGTGTCGTAGGAAGCAAAATACGCGTCCTGAAGACCAGCATAAGTAGCAGTAAACGTAACAGTACCTGCAGCCACGAGGGTAACTTCACCAGTTGTTTCGTCGATGGTTGCAACTTCGTCATTGTTGCCGCTCCAGGTCACGGAAGCTCCACTTATTTCGTCATCATTTTCATCCAAAACGATTGCAGACAAAGAACCAGCAGCTGTACCTACGTAAACATCAGTATTAGTTATGTCTGTGTCATCAATAATTGTCGTGGTTGCAACAGCAGTTGGGGCACCGCCGCCTGAAGTGTAAGTTATAGCTATGCTCTTGATATAAATAGAGTTCGTTGTGGTATTAACTGTTATTTTAACTTTTCCAGTCTGCGGAGTAGTATAATTAAACTCTGTTGTATAGTTTGCTTCTCTTCCATCACCGCTACCACTATAAGCAACATTGTTAGTGGTTGCAGCGTTTGAACCAATCTGTATAGCGACGGAACCAGCACCTGCTGATTTATTCGTGTTATAAGTTACAACAATTTTTGATACATTTGTAAACTCTATAGGAGAGGTTGCATTTGCTCCTGTATAATTTGTTGTAACCTGAACTCCTTGTGTATTGAAGTTAGCGCCATCTTTACCAGATATCCAATCGGCAGTATTGCCTCCAGATGTTGCCCCCCAGGACTTAGAGGTAAAAGTGTACGTCACATCTTCCGCCCACACACTTGAACTTCCCACTATCAGGGCGAATAGCAGGAATAACGTTTTAAGTAAATTTTTTTGTTTCATTGTTATATAATGTTTTGTTGATAAATATTGTTCGTTAATTACTTGATTTCTTAGGCCTTCGTACAGTGTACTGTTGGGGCATGTCCACATGACCCTGCAAAATTACAAACTTATTCTGACACCTCCAAATATTTTTCCTATTTAATTATTTTTTTATCAAGATTCGTGGGAGATTCGTGGGTTGGCGGATAAGAAAGACATAATAACAGAAGAACGAAAATGATTCCTGTGTCATTTAAATTTAACAAAAACATTTAAAACCAACTTGTCATCTACACAGAATAATTTCCCCTAATTTCTGGACGTTTTTTGTCTTAGGCGGACAAAGGCTTCAAGCAGGGGTCGGGTTTGATAGTGCTAAGCACAGGGGTTTGTTGTACAAAAGTACTGCCTTTGCTAGAACAAAAGCTCTATCGAGCAAGAGCAAAAGCTCTATCGGGCAAGTACAAAAGCTCTATCGGGCAAAAACAAAAGCTCTATCGGGCAAAAACAAAACCAAACAGGCTTTTCCATATTGTAGGAAAGCGGAATGGTTTTTACACCATATTACATTTACTCTGCAGCGATGAGGGTCAGGCTTTGTCCTGGCTTGGTGTCAATATCGTACTCGAAGGGTTGAAGAACGGAGACCCCCTCCAAACCTCCCCGAGGGGAGGCTGAAGGATCCTGAACGCCCAACGCCTCTTCTGTGGCTGTTATAGTCGCTTGAAGGGGTGTCTTGATGGCGGCTGGTGCATAAAGGGAATTGGGACACGGGCCTTGTGCCGCACGCAGATGCTTGCCTTTCAACGGTACATAAGAACGCACACGCAGCACACCTCCTATGGTGGAACGGATCGTGGCACGCTGGAGTCGTCCGTTATCCCACTTCATATCTACGATAAAGCCTCCACGTGCCCGCAGTCCTTTCACCTCTCCCTGACTCCATGCCGACGGGAGGGCAGGCAACAGGTGGATGGCTCCGTCGTGGCTTTGCAGGAGCATCTCGCAGACACCTGCCGTACAGCCGAAGTTGCCGTCTATCTGGAATGGCGGGTGCGCATCGAAAAGGTTGGGATAGGTACGACCATCGAAGACCCCTCTCCTAACCTCCCCCGAGGGGGAGGGACTGTGGGGAGAACTGGGCTGAAGGGTAAGCATGTTTTGTATGATCTTAAAGGCGTGGTCGCCATCGAGCATGCGTGCCCAGAAGTTTATCTTCCAGCCGAGACTCCAGCCAGTTGCCATGTCGCCACGTTGCAGGAGCGTGGTACGTGCTGCGTTGAAGAGGGGGTTATAGGGCGATATCTGGTTGGAGGGATAGAGACCATAGAGATGTGAGATATGGCGGTGCTCGTCGTTGGGGTCGTCACCGTCAATGAGCCACTCCTGCAGCTGTCCGTACTTGCCAACCTGCATAGGAGGAAGTTTTTCAAGTGATAAGTGATAAGTGATAAGTGATGAGTCCTGAATGCCCAGCACTTTGGCGGCCTGTAAGGTCTGGCTGAATACATCGAAGGCTATCTGGTTGTCCATCGTGGAGCCAGCGGTGACAGTGGTATGCTTGCCCATAGGGCCGTGCTCAGGCGATACGGTGGGAATGGTAACAGACCCCCCTCCAGCTCCCCCGAGGGGGAGAGAGGAAGCCTCACCCCCAACCCCTCTCCGAAAGAGAGGGGAGCTTTGGGGAATGGGTTGCATGTAGTCGATGAGGAAGTCGGCAGCGCCCTTGAGTATGGGATAGTACTTGCGCAGGAAGTCCTTATCGCCTGTGTAGAGGTAATGCTGCCAGATGTGTGTAGTGAGCCATGCACCACCAGTGGGGAACATGCCCCATGTCGCACCATCGACGGGTCCTGCAATACGCCAGAGGTCGGTATTGTGATGTGCCACCCAGCCACGACAGCCGTACATGACACGTGCCGTCTCGGCACCTGTCTGACTGAGGTCACTGATCATGTCGAAGAGTGGCATCTGCGTCTCTGCAAGGTTTCCCACAAGAGCCGGCCAGTAGTTCATCTCCGTATTGATATTGATGGTGTATTTCGAATCCCAAGGGGCGTTGACATTATCGTTCCATACGCCTTGCAGGTTGGCGGGCTGTCCACCGGGCTGCGAAGAGGAGATGAGGAGGTAACGGCCGTACTGCATCATCAGCGAGACCATGTCAAGGTCGGGCCCTCCCGAAGGGAGGGAGAAGGCAGCAAGGCGCTTGTCCGTCTCCAAGCTGGAGTTCTCCGACTTGGGCAGGATGAGCGACACACGGTTGTACTGCTCCTGATACTTCTTGATATGATCATTCAGCAATTTGGCATAAGACTTTCCCCTTAAGCCGTCCAACGTCTCGTTATTCTTCTTCACAGGATTACCGCTGACGTCGTGGTAGTTCACGAAGGTCGTGGCAGCGGTGATATAGAGGGTGGCCGTCGTAGCATTGGAAACGCTCCACGACTGAGCCTTGGGTTCCACCTTTCCATCGGCCTCCACCTTGATACGACACTCGGCCTTCAGACCGGCCTTGATGCCTTCATGGTCAACGCCTTCGATGACAGCTCCCAGTTCTTGAACAGCACGGTGTTCCCGTTCTAACCAGTTGGATGTCTCCGCCTTCAGTTGCGAATCGAAACTGACATCGAACGACAGGGCGCCCTTCTTGCCAGCCTTGATATGGACCACGACAACGTTGTCGGCCTGCGAGGCGAAGACGGTACGCTCGTACTTCACACTATTATATATATAAGAGGTGGTGGCCGTAGCATCGCCAAGATTCAGGGTGCGCTGATAGTCTGTCACATCCTGATGGCCAAAGTTGAGCTTCACACTGCCTATAGGCAAGTATTTCATGCCATGAGGACCCTTGATAAAGTGCTGGTCGATGAGTTTGTGCGCCTCTTCCTCGTGTCCTTCGAAGATAAGCTTCCTCACTTCAGGGAGGTACTGGAGCGATTCGCTGCTGTTGTTATTGTGCGGCGATCCGCTCCAAAAGGTCTCCTCGTTAAGCTGAATCTCTTCCGTGACAGTACCTCCATAGATCATGGCTCCCAAGTGTGAGTTGCCAACGGGCAGTGCCTCAAGCCAGTTAGCAGCCGGCTGGCTGTACCAAAGCTGATGGTTCTGGGCGTGTAAAGGACAACAGACGACGGACAACAGACTACAGGTTGCGAGAACGATGATGGTCTTGAGGTACATGATGTTTGAAGTTTAAGGTTTCTTAGCGGCGGAACCGCTGAACGTTGTTGATGAGGCTTCGACTATTTATTACGAAGGTTCCACTTGGAGTTATCGGTAGAGAAGTCGTATTCGGCCAGCGTCGGCGTGCTGTCGGCAACGGAGTAGAGGCAGTAGCGCGTGTTGACTCCGTCCTGTCCGGGAATACTCTTCGGCATGATACGGAAGGTGCCGTCGGTGAGCTGTTCGATGCGCCAGAGCTGTTCGTCGGAGCCGTCAGCCTGACGGGTTATCAGCTCCAGGTTGGCCGTTGCAGTGAGAGCACGTTCCGTGCCTTCGATGACAATCTTGAAGTAAGGATTGCTGAGGTAGCCGCCTGCTTCTGGCACTGGAACGATAGTCCAGAGCTGGTGAGGACGGAACATATAGTCGGCACAACGTACGGCGATGTCGCCATCCGGCCAACTGCCGATAACGTCTTCGAGGCTCTGGTTAGGCACGGGCACAATGGGTTCGTTGGGGTCAATGCGCCAACCGCCACGACGCGGCAGCTCGATGCGCTGGAAATCCACAGCCATCTCAAGCGAATAGCCACGACGCTCTGACAGGATGGCGAAGGTGCCGCCCTTGAAGCGCTCGCCTGCCACAGGCCAGCCGTTCTTCCAGAGCAGCGGACGGATGCCGAGCACGGAACGTCCACCCATGTCGAAGTCGGCCTCATAGTGACACGACATGATCTCCACACCCTCGTCGATGACGGTACGTCCGAAGTGACCAGGTCCGCAGACACGGTCGCCGGCAGTAATGACCAGACGGCCACCACCGTGGAACATGTCACGCCCGACATTGTCCAGATAAGGGCCTTCGACATTCTGTGAACGTCCGACGACGATGTTATAGGTGGAGTTGACACCGTCGCAACAGGTGCCGTGAGTGCCTAACAGGTAGTACCAGCCGTCACGGAAGATCAGGGCTGATGCCTCACAGTCGATGGCGACGTCCTTCTCTACATTTCCTTTTACACGCTCACCCGTCACGGGGTCAAGCTCAATGAGACGGATATTGCCGAAGTAGGTACCGTAGGTTGCCCAGAGACGACCCGTAGTGGGATCAAAGAGCAGCGAAGGATCGATGGCATCGCAGTCTTCCATACCGTCGCTGGAAGCCACCTCAATGGCTTTCGTCCATTTGAAGTCGGGAGACTGGGGGTCAAGGGAGTTGTTCCACATAGTGAGGATCCGTCCGTTGTGACCGCCGAAGAGTCCGCCGCCCGTAGCACCATAGATACAGAGATAACGGTCACCAATCTTCATCATGTCAGGGGCAGCGCCACCACCCGGACGGTCAGCACCGCTATGCCACGACCAACCGTCGTCGCTGATGATTCCACCACCGCCGGTGCCGAAGGTATAGTATTTGCCATCGCACTCAACGATGGTCGAGGGGTCATGGATGTAGGGAGCTCCGCTTTGTGCGAGTAAAGGACAACAGACAACGGACAACAGACAACAGACAACAGACAGTCGGATATGATTGTTCTTTTTCATTATTATATCTCCTAATTGTTTGTACTTATCACTTTCTACTTATCACTTGTCACTTTAAGATTGGTAACGGGCTTCCCTTGCTCGTCGATGAAGCGGACACAGAAGTCGCTCAAGCCAGGACCGTTGACCAACGCGAAGCGCAGGACGTTGCGACCCTTCTTCAGCATGATGCGCTGTGACACGCAGTCGTCTTCCACCATTCGGCGGTCTCCGTCGAGCGTCAGTACGCGTTCACCATTGAGCCACCACATGGAGGCACCATTGGAACCGACGGCCAGACGCACGTTGTCCATATCTGCCGGACTGTCGATGACGGTAACACCCCAGAACAAGGAGTTATAGGGCTGACAGCCTGTCAGTTCTGCAAAGCGGAACACCTTGACATTATAGGTGTTGCTCTCGATGGCATGCCACCGCAGCGTCTGCTTGGTCTGCGCTGTCGTCGCAGGCCCTGTTGCCATCCTGGGGTCGGCAGGTCCTGTAGATACTGTTCCCGTTGCCGTCACCTTCTCGCCGTTACGCGGCAGCCGCTTGTCGTCGAACAGTCCCTTGAAGAACGGCTTCGTGAGGTTTTCGTTCAGATAGCTCTCGGTCAGAATGATGTTGGAACGCACATCATAGTTGATGGGCTCTAACAGCATCCAACGACGGATAAAGCCGTTGGCATCGGGTTGAGAAGTGAGAGACGAGGGATTGGAAGTGAGGAACGTGAAGTAGTCGTCACGGTTCTTGAACTGTACCCAGTTGATGCTGACACCCTCTTCCTCACAGGTGACACAGATATTGCCAACGCCTGTCGGAATGCTTTCCAATGGAGCGGTCAGCGTGAGCCACTGCCCGCTCTGGTCACGGCGGAACTGTCCCATCTGGGTGATGACGGTCATGGTGAACTTAGCCAGCACCTTACCCTTGGCATCCTTCTCACGGACATAGAACTGCGTGTTTGCATGAGCCATCGCATTGACGATGACGTAAGCTCCCTGTGTAAGGCTGCTGAAATCCACATCGTCGTATCTCGCCCAACTGCCCTTTGACGGCAGCAGGACATTCCAGCCCTGGAAGGTGTTCAGCGTATCGTTATAGGCAATGACGGCATCGCTGCTCGCAGCGCTGTAACGATCCACCTCAATGCGGTTGGTGGCAGGGGTGATACCTACGCCACGCATAGTGGGCCTGACTTCCTGAATCGTGCCGTCGGCATTGAAGGACAGCTTCTCGGCACATGCCGAACGACGCTTGTCGTCATTGGGCGAATAGTCATTGTGATGGTAGAAGAGATACCACTGGCCTTTGTACTCAATGATGCTATGGTGATTTGTCCAGCAATGGTTGGCATGCTCTGCCATGATGATTCCCTTGAAGTCCCAAGGACCCAGAGGCGACTTAGACATGGCGTATGCCAGTGTCTCGGTGGGGTTCTTGCCATCACCCGTCTCTCCGCGTACCCAAGGGAAGGTAAGGTAATACCAGTCGCCACGCCTGAAGGCATACGGACCCTCCTTGAAACCGTCAGGCAGGCCTTCCATGACTTGTCCGCCAACCCTCATCTGCATACGTCCAGGACGCATGCCTTCTCCCTGTGAAGCATTGGCAGGAGGCGCGAATGTAACGGTCTGCAACTCACCGTCCAGCTCCAACATGTTGTCCTTCAGCTTGGCGCCACGGATACCCATGCCACTCCAGTAGATGTATGCAGAGCCGTCATTATCGACAAGCACGCAGGGGTCAATGCCCGATACACCAAGGATGGGTTCCTGCTCCAGGGTAAAGGGACCTTCCGGACGCGAGGCTGTGGCTACGCCAATGGCAAAGCCTCTGCCGCTCTTCGGTGCGTTGGGGAAATAGAAATAGTATTTCCCGTTCTTACAGACACATTCGGGTGCCCACATCGAGTAGCCTTCAGGATTGCCCCAAGGCACATCGGCCTGGGTGACGATGACACCATGGTCGGTCCAGTCAATAAGATTCTCTGACGAGAAAACGTGGTAGTCGGCCATGCAGAACCAGTCCTGACGCTGTCCCTGAGGCGGGAAGATGTCGTGCGAGGGATACAGATATACCTTATTGTTAAACACACGGGCAGTAGGGTCAGCAGTGTATTGGTCACGGATAATCGGGTTCTGGGCGGATAAGGGACAACAGACAACAGACAACAGACAACAGATGCCGTTTATCTTGTTGATGATTGTTTTCTTGATCATAAACAATGAGCTGTTTCTATTTTCGATTTACGTTTTTTTCTTTTATTTGAAGAGCAGCGGAGCCATCTCACGCAGGCTGCGACGCCAGGTAAGGAACTCATGGGCTGTACCCTCCGAGACATAGCCGACGGCATTGAAGCCAGCAGCCTTCAGGGCTTCTGTTGACTGCATGATGCCTTCGGGATACTCCTTGGAGCCGCAGCTCTGGAAGATCAGACGAACCAGACTCTTGTCCTGAATGTCCTCAGGAGCATACTGTCCGCCACTGAGCAGTCCCCAGTAGCCGAACACCTCCGGACGACGCAGGGTGATAAGCTTGGTTTCCATGCCACCCATTGACAGACCGGCCATAGCACGGTTCCACTTATCGGTCTTGGTCAGGAAATTGGCATCGATGAAGGGTACCAGCTCGTCAACCAGCAGGGTTTCGAATTCCTTGGCGGTGAACTGTCCTATGGTGCCGAACTTGAAGTCGTTGGTCAGGCCGTAAGCCATGACAATGATGAAGGGCTTGATCTTACCTTCAGCAATGAGGTTATCCATGATGAGTCCAGCATGACCCTGCTTTGACCAGCTGGTCTCGTTCTCACCCCAGCCATGCTGCAGGTAGAGCACGGGGAAACGTTCCTGCTTGCCCTTGACAAGCTGACCATAAGTAGGAGGCAGATAGACCATAGCGGTCTGCATCTTGCCTGTGCTTGGCGAGTTGAACAGCACCTCCTGGATGGCTCCATGAGGAATGTCGTTGCGCAGGGCATAAAAGTCCTGATCGGGTGCAGGAATCTCAATACCGCTCTCCCAACGGCAGGAGCCGAAGTAGTTGTGAGTGCCCGGATCGTTGACCACACCACCGTCGATGGTCAGGTGGTAGTAGTGGAAACCGGGATCCATCGGACCTTCAGTGGTACCTACCCACACGCCGTCATTATCCTTACGCAGCACCGTACCGCCACGTCCGCCCAGTCCGAGACTGACGATCACCGACTTGGCATCGGGAGCAACCACACGGAAACGGGCATAACCCTGACTGTTCACCATAGGATACTCCTGTCCGGGCTGGTTCATGACATTGGGAACAAAGTCTTCCTTGACGACAGCATTGTCAAGTGTGGTGTTGAAGTCACGAATGACAAAGTATGTGTTCTTCGGCTTGAGATTCTCGTCGAACGGCAGCGGATGGTTGTTCACACCGAGCCAGGAGTCACGGTCGCTGAGGTTCCAGAAGGTAACGCAGTCAATGACATCCTTGTGCTTGCGGAAAATCTTGAAGATACGGTTGTACTGGTCGTCCTGAAGGGTCTGCAGATAAGGAGCCAAAGGCTTGGCCTCACCACGTGAGAAGCGCAGCTGACCACCCATCTCGGTATTGGTACGGATGTCGAGTTCCGTGACATGGATATGCTTTACCAGTTCCGAATACTTCGTGATGGCAGCATCGATATCCTCTTCTGAAGGACCGTAGATATTGTAGTGGCCCTGCATGCCGATGCCGTGGATGGGCACGCCGGCATCCTGCATCTTCTTCACCATGTCGTAGATACGGTCGCGCTTGCCGGGATCGCACTCGTTATAGTCGTTGTAGAACAGCAGCGCGTTGGGGTCTGCCTCGTGTGCAAACTCAAAAGCCTTGGCAATGAACTCATCGCCGCAGAGCTGGAAGTGCCTGCTGTCACGATAGGGGCTGCCAGGTTTCCACTGGCCGTCAACAAACGAGGGACGGACATTGTCGGCAATGGCTTCGTTCACCACGTCCCAAGCATAGACCACATCCTTGTAGCGGTTAACTACAGTATGGATGTGTTCACGCAGACGCTGGTAGAACACCTCCTTCTTCACCGGCCTGCCTTTCTTGTCGGTAAACATCCAGTCGGCAAACTGCGAATGCCAGCACAGGCAGTGACCACGCAACTTGATGCCATGCTGACGGGCAAAGTTGGCAATGCTGTCGGCTGCTCCCCAGTTCCAAACACCTTCCTGCGGATGCAGCATACCTGGCTTCATGTCGTTTTCTGCAGTCATACTGCTGTACTCCTGACAAACAAGATCAGCCTGTTCAGGAACGCTAACGTTAAACTTATTGACGGCAACACCAATCATGAAGTAGCCCTGATAGGCATCCTTCAATCCTGGATTACCGGCTGTTCTCTCGGGTCTCATGAAACGCTGTGCCTGCACACTGGTGATGCACATAGTAACAAGCAGTAGCGTAAGGGCTGTTTTTGCTATTGTTCTCATAATTATTGATGAAAAATGTTGGTTAGTTTAATTGAATTATTGTCAAGTCACTCTTAAGTCTTTGTATTGGAAACTTTCGGCTACAAAATTACAATAATTATTACTATCTTAGTTTTGCCTGTGTTTCAAAAACTTTAAAAAAAATACCATCATAGGGAAATTTTGGCAACGAAGCCGCCTCTGGGTCGGCAATTCACCTTTTCCGGCATCTGCCGAAGCGTGGTGATGTTCCATGGACTGACGGTATCATCGGCAAACAGGACGATAGTCGTTGCGCTACCCTGAAACAGTGCCGAGCAACGTTCGCCAAACATGAGGTCCATCGGCTCATTGGTTCCGTTAATGCCTGCAACATACCATGTGGTACCATGTCTGCGGGCGATGACGACACTCTCACCCGGATAGCCACTGATAAGGTGTGTCTCGTCCCACACATTGGGCAGGGTGGAAAGGAACTGCTGCACCTCCTGCGGCTGGGCCAGATAGCTCTCGGGCTTGTCTGCCAAATGTTGCAGACCACTCTCAAAGAGAACAGTCAATGCCAGCTCATGGGCATTTGTCGTAATATGGGGATGCTGGGAGTCGCTGAAGGTACACGGGGTGTAGTCCATGGGTCCAATGACGTTACGGGTAAAGGGTAGCGTAGCATTATGGCTTGCTGCCTGATCCGTAAAGGTCGGCACGTTATTGTACCATTCCGCACCATAGACGCCCTCTGTAGAGAGGAGGTTGGGATAGGTACGCTGCCAGCCACGGGGGATGGGTGCTCCATGGAAGTTGACCAGCAGATGATGGCGGGCAGCACACTCCAGCAGGTCGATGCAATAGTCCATGTTCTTTTGGTTATCGCCGGAGAAGAAGTCAATCTTCACGCCTGCCACACCGATACGTTCACACCAGGCGAATTCCCGTTCACGGTCTTCGGGTTTGTTCAGTCGGAACTTCGGACCGGGAGCACCATCAATCCAGCCAATGCTGGAGTTGTACCAGATGAGCGGCTTCACACCCTGTGCAATGGCATAGCTGACGGCATCCTCGATGGTCTTGCCATCCTTCATCTCATCCCATTCGGCATCAATGAGCACGTATGGGAGATGCAGGGTGACGGCCATATCGACATATTTCCTGATGATATTGTAGTCATTGGAACCATGATTGTATGCCCAATATATCCACGATACCACACCAGGATGAATCCAACTGACATCGTCGAGCTTGCAAGGCTCCGAGACATCGGTGACCAGCGTCGATTCCACGATGTCGGACAGTTCACCAACGATGACGACACGCCAAGGGGAAGCTCCGTTGTCCCCCCGAGAGTCCTCCACCACACGGAACAGCTCCCCGTCATTATACAGGCAGGAAGCACTCTGTCCTCGTTCGATATTGGCTTCGGTAATGAGTGCGAATACACCATCGGCCGGCTCCATCAGCAAGGGATAGCCCCAGCGGTTGTTCCAGCCTTCGGGTGATTTGAAGACACCACTGAACGAAGGAACGGGTAGTACCTTATAGGTCGTGGTCAGTGGGAAGAAGCCTTCGTAAGCCTCCGTCCACTGCTGTGCCCATCGCCGTGTACCTTCAGGTATGCGATATGCTGGCCCCCTCCTGTCGTCCGTTGTCCGTTCTTGCGTCCCTTCGGTAGCAAGCGGCAAGCCGAGCGGTCCGTCGTCCGTTGTCTCATATCGAAAGGCCACACCGTCGTTGTAAAGCCTCAGCACCAGACTTCCGCAACGATACTCATTGGCCTCGTTCGTACAATGCAGCCGCTTACCGGCAAGCATCTGGTAGTCGGCAATGATGCGTACCGGCTGACTCTCAGCGAGTGCTGAGACATCAGATGCCATCACAATATCCAACACTTTCTGTTGAAGGTAGAATATCGTAAGCTGCTGTCCTTCTGCCTTGACCGACACCTTGCCGTTAGGCGACAGACCCCTCTCCAACTCCCCCGAGGGGGAGAGTAAGGGATGGGGGCTGGCACCCAGCGAGAAGAGGGCCAACATAAATAATATACAAATCCTCATATCATTTCACTGAACTATTCTACCCTTTTTAACGACAACGAATTGAACGAATGAAACGAATTTTGAATGCCCAGCCAATTCGTGCCATTCGTTACCCGCCAGCAACCATTGTAGAATTTTTTGAAACTGCATAGAATTCGTGTGATTCGTGAAATTCGTTGTAGAGAATAGATGGGAAACTTAAATCATCTCACCTTCCAAACATTCAACGTGATGCCGCCACCCTGCTGTGAGAAGTCCGGCTCACAGACATAGATGGCATTGTTCAGCCAGGCATACTTGCTGTCTTTGGGAGCCTCGAACTGTGGGGCTGCCTTGAAATAGAACGACGGCTGTCCCTGTGCATCGGCACCCTGGTAGATGATGCCACGGTTGCGGACATGGATAAACACGCCATCGTCGGTCTTGATGCTGTAGATGGCTTCCAGCGTTGTACGTGAGCCGTCAGCCAACTGATAGTCGGCACCGCCGTTCAAGATGGTTCCCTTCAGTAGCGGGCCTTCAAAGGTTCCTCCCGTGATGGGGATGACCGTACGACGACCTTGAGGGGTGTCTCCAACGGAATAGAACTCACCAAGCGTCACCTTGAGCTGCATCACGAACTCCGTACCAGGGCCTGCCGGTCCTACCATAGCGCTGACTTCCTGGGCTTTTGCGTTTCTTTCCAGCGTCCAGTCCTTACGGGTGGGCAGCAATGGGGTACTGCCGACGAACTGCTTGGCAGCCTCTGCGTCACCCTTCAGTTGCCAGTTGAGCCAAGCCAAGGCTACCACCGTAAACTCTCCACCGTGTGGCTCGCGGTAGGTGCCGCCATGTCCAACGGGGAAGTTGGCAGCGAACGCGGGTACATGACTGATGCGGTGAAAGTCATCCATGCCATTGCCATAGGCGATATCCTCCTCACCTCCTAATATATATATAATAGGTGTGTGGATATCGTTCAACTTCTCCTTCGGCGGCATGGGCATGCCTCCCACAGCCTGGCTGGCATTCTGCTGGTTGAAGAGACCGCTGTTGCAGATCATCAGGGTCTTGATACGAGGATCGGCACAGTTGAAGAGCGTCTGCAGACCGCCGCATGACATGCCGGCCACGCAGAGATTCTTCACGTCGATCTTCTGGTAGTAGGGTGACGTGGGGTCGGCATTCTGCTTGTAGGCCCAGTCGATACTCTCTATCTGCTGCTCCGAACGCGACATGGGGCCGCGATACCACTCGTCAACCATCGGAATGTTTCCTGTGGCTAACACCAGATAGCCGTTCGAAGCTATCTCGTTGAGGAAATTCATGTGTTCCCAAGGGGAGTTGGAACAGGCTCCGTTACCCCAGACGAGTACGGGAAGCGGATGATTGGCATCAAACTTCGAGAGATCCTGCGGCACAAAGACCGTATGCTCTTCGAGTCCTGCTACTTCTTTCATGATGGCCTTATAAGGACCGGTGCCGCCATCCTCGATGATGCGCGACTTCTGCTGTGCAGTGGCAGTTACGGCCAGACACAGCATACAAGCTGATAATAAAGTTTTTACATTCATAAGTTTATAGTTTCTAATGATTGATATTCCATCCGTCAATGGCGAAATGCAGACTTGTCCCTATGGGGAGCGACGGCATATCGCAAATGATTTCCCGTTTGTCGTAAGGTGCCAGGGTGACGTAGTTGTCCGACCAATAGGCGGGACATACCAGGTTGCCGTTATCATCCTTCACCGAGAGACGGATGAAGAAGGCAACATGGGGCGAGGTATTCTCAAGTGTCAGCTGATAGCGAGGGTGATCAATACCATTCACGCGCAGACTGGTCATCCGACAGGCAGCCTGCGGAAGCCGGTCGAGAGCCTGATAGGAGGCATACCTGCTGATTGGGGTATGTATCCATGACCTCTTGTCCCACGCATATTCATCGGTTTCGCCAGGCAGGAAATACTCGTTCTCAGCCAGCTCTTTCCCATCGGCAGTAACTGCCTTCAGGAACAGGAAGGCATCAGTCTGAGGACAGTCCGTTGTCTGTTGTCGTTCTTGCGTCCCTTCGGTAGCAAGCGGCAAAGCCGAGCGGTCCGTTGTCTGTTGTCCGTTGTCCGTTGTCTCTCTTATACAGTCAAAGACCTTGACGACGGCACCTGCTTCCACATAGGTTGTGGTACTGTCGGATATCACAGTGGTAGAACCACCGTGCACGATATGCATCGAGGCTTTCAGGGTAACGGGCTGCAGCGTCTCGTTGACGGCAAAGACAGCCTTCCGCTGATAGTCATAGATAAGCTGTACGGGAGCGTTGCCGCGCTTGACGGCATAATAGGCGGCATTGGGCTGATAGTAATAGTCGTAAAGCTGCCAGTAGATACCGGGACGGGCACTGTTGAGCATCCACTGCACGATGCCGGTAGTTCGCGGCACATTGACCCTGAAGGCCTCAAACATGGCACGGGTGCTCTCGTAGTTCAGCAGGTCTGCCCGATGCAGATATGAAGTGATGTCGGCAGAGACACCGAAACGATTGTCAATAACCTCCGTCAGCTGAGCCAGCGAGTTCATGGCAGATGTGGAGGCGGTGCAGAGGATATCCCATCGACTGTCAATAGGGAGTAGGTCGGGACCGAGCATTCTCTCCAACGATTCCCTCACAGGCAGCTGTGCGCCGATGCCCGTCTCGGTATTGAAGCCGAAAGCTCCTCCCGATGCCTGGGGGCTGTACCAATACATGGGCGACACATATTCGTAGGGACCTTCCATCTTGGTGCCCGACGGGCCGGAAACAGTACTTGTCATCCCCTTGGCAGAAATCAGACAGGTACGGTCGTCATTGGCACGGAGGAACGTCTGGTAACGCTGCTCCAGTTCGGGGGTGGGTATTCTGTCGCTGCCCACGAACCATCCGATGATAGAAGGATGATGGCGCAGCCACAGCACCTGGTCTTCAAACGACTTGCTGATCAGATCGATCTTCTCAGGAGTGACGATGCCCCCGTAAGTCTCGTCGCAGGGAGCCCCGAGGTATTCCTCCCATTCCCAATGACAGCTCCATCCCACGAGGATGAGCAGTCCCAGCTCGTCACAAATGTCGTAAAGGTTCTGCGAGTTACCCCAGAAACCTTCCAGACGGACGAGGTTGAGGTTCATGTCGCGTACATATTCCAGTTGCAGACGATTGGAGGCTGGCGTGTTACGCAGGTATATGTCGTCTGTCCACCCTGCACCCCGCAACAGGATGTCGCGTCCGTTAAGGGTGAAAGCACGATGTCCCTCCGGTGTCAGATGGCTATGCACCTCACGAATGCCGAAGCGGACGTCTTCAGCATCCGACACTTCAGTACCCTCGACAAACTCCACATGCAGGTCGTAAAGCTCCGGCTTACCCATATTGTGGCACCACCACAAACGGGGATTCTCCTTACAGACATCCGATGCCAGGCGTACCATGCGGCGTTCATTGGGCAAGAGAGTGACCGGACAGGTGAATGTCTCTCCGTCAACACGGCCCCGAAGCGTACCCTTGACCGTCTCGTCCGTGAGGTTGGTGAGCTCGCTGTCTATGGTCAGCCAAGCCTTCTTCAGCGTGCTTGTCTCAACCCGCGAACGGACGGAAGAATGGGCGACCGAAACCTTGCCGCAGGTCTTGATACTTACCTCGCGGAAGATACCCATGTTCTCGTCGGCAGGACGCGGGTTCCAGTCAGCAAATCCGATGTTGGGGTCGCCTGGCTGTGCGCGGAACAGCTCTACAGCCAGCACGTTAGTCTCCCTGGCATAGGGCGTGATGTCGATGCTGAACTGGCGGAACGAGCCTGCCAAGGTGTCTTTAGCTGCAATCAGCTGACCATTCAGCCAGACATTGGCACGATAGCAGATGCCGTCGAACGTCAAGATGACAGAGCCTCCTCTCCCCCTTCGGGGGAGGTCTGAAGGGGGCTGAGGGAGGGAGAAGGTGGTGCGGTACCACCAGCTCACGTCGAACTGCCGGCTGTCTATCTGCTGATAGTCGGCTGCCGTCAACGGTTCTTTCTCTGCACCATTGGCAATCAGCACACCCATCACGGTAGAAGGAACACTGGCAACATACCAGCCGTCGGTAGTGGCTGACGGTGATGACAAGACGGCACCACTGACCTGAATCTTTGCCGATGACTGTACCTGCCAGCCGTCAGTCAGCTTCATGGTCTCTGCTGCTACGTGGTAAAGCATTGTCTGTACCATTATGATCAGTAACGTGGATAGGATTCTTCGTCTCATGACCTTTTAACCCTTTAACCTTTTAACTTTACACTTATTTCTTGAACTGCCACCAGTCAAGACGTACGTCCCCTGAAACAGAGGTAAAGCAGAGATACAGGTCGTGAACGCCTGTAGCATTCTTGACCTTGGCTGTGAAGTTACGGTACTTCTCCAAAGAACCCGTCTTGCTGATGCTGACCGTACCGACAACGGGTCCTTTCGGACTGTCGAGGTGTAATGTGATGGTAGCTCCTCCCGTTGCAGCAGCATTGATATTGAACTGACGGGCACCTGTCTGGAAATCTACGCCACGCAGACGGATATACTCGCCATTGTCAAGGTCATAGACATACATATTAACCCGGCCCGTGGATTCCGGCATGTCTGCCACAACACCCGTATTGGGAATTCCCATCTTGGCGCTCTTCAGTCCGTAACCCCATGCCATCGTCTCTGCCTCGACACGGAGATAGGGATTGAAGTTCTGCAGCTGTCCGATGGGCTGCTGGTCGAGCCAGTAAGGAACTTCCTGAATGGTTCCGTCTGCATTGTAAGTAATCTCAGTAGCCGAAACGCTACGGCGCTCATGGTGTTCGAAGGTGTCCAGGTGCATCAGGTCGTAGTTCTGTCCGAAGACGTAGTTATGGCCTTTGTATTCGCAGATGCCAGGATGGTTGCCACGGTCGCGTTCTGTAGGCCGCATGATGTAACCCTTTGCCTCCCACGGACCAGTGGGCGAATCACTCATGGCATAACCCAGTGCCTCCGGGCAGCAGGTTGTAGCATATGCGAGGTAAAAGACCCCTACAGCCCCCTCCTGGCCTCCCCCGATAGGGGAGGGATGAAGGGAGGAGCCATGTTCTCCCCCTAAACAGGGGGAGTTAGAGGGGGTCTCGGGGGCCCTCTTATACAGCCACGGTCCTTCCTGGTAGTGCTCGATATGGTAGTCAAGTTTGGTAATGCCGCTCTTGAGTGAGATCATGTCGTCGTTGAGCAGCGCATAATAGGTATTGGGATTGCCCCAGTACATGTAGGCCTGACCGTCATCGTCGATATATACTGTCGGGTCGATGTCATCCCAGTGTTCCTGCTGCCAAACCAGCGGCTTGCCCAGCGGGTCGCGGAACGGGCCGTATGGCGAGTCGGCCACCAGCACGCCGATGCCATGACCATGAAGCGGAGCATAAAGGTAATACTTACCGTTACGCTCGACGGTCTGTATGGCCCATGCACCGTTCTCACGGCTGCGCCACGTAAAGTCCTTGAGCGATGCCACAGCACCATGTTCGGTCCAGTTGACCATGTCGGTCGTTGACCACAGCAGCCAGTCGTACATATAGAAGCCAGCCGAGTTGCGTTCATTGATGTCGGGTATGTCCTCTGGCGATGCATCGTGAGAGGTATATAGGAACAAGGTGTCACCCACGACGAGCGGTGAGGGGTCGGCAGTGTATTTGGTCTGGAACAGCGGCATGTTCACCTGTTCCATACCACGCATCTCCCACCAGTCGAAGTTAAAGAGCTTCGGACCCTTACGGCCAGTAAACACGAAGTAGAGGTCGTGATTGCCACGGGCGATGGTGGTCAGGTCGGTTGTCAGCGTCTGCCATTGCTCCCAGCCACCCGTGCCAGGCACCTGGAGCGTGCCGAGGAGTTCACCTCCGAGGCTATCGATACGTATCTCGATGGCACCGCCACGCAGACCGCTGGCCACACGCGCCGTGAAGGTACGGGGCTTCTTGTAGCAGAAATGTACGTTCTGCAGTTTGATATAGTCACCATTGTGAATATCGGTGACATAGACACCTACCTGATTGTTCTGTTCGGTCTTCACACCTTTTGAGAACGCCATCGTCTCGGCCTCCACACGACGATAGGGGTCGAACTTTCCAATGGGTTGCACGCCCTCGTCGGTCGGCATGATGGTAGGGAAACGACCATCCGGTGTATATTGAAACTCTTCGACAGCTACGCTGCGTCCGAAGCCGCCGCCATTGGGCAGCTTGCCAGTATGATAGAAGAAGTAGCTATGTCCCTTGAAGTCGGCAACGCCGCAATGGTTGGTAAACGAGTTGGTCTCGCAAAGTGGCATAATCTCGCCGGCATACGTCCAAGGACCGGCAGGCGACGGTGCCGTGCTATAGCTGATATGTTCCGGCACACCACCAGCGGCATAGAGGAGGTAATAAACCCCCTCCGGGACCCCTCCCGACCTCCCCTGTCTAGGGGAGGAGCCATGTTCTCCCCCTAAACAGGGGGAGTTAGAGGGGGTCTCGGGGGCTTTCATCAGCCAGGGACCTTCCACATAGCAGTCCCTGTAGTGCTTGCCCTGCACCCGTTCGTTCATGGGAGGCGCACCAAAGGCCTCTTCGGTCATATCAAGTGTCTTGACTTCCCCGTCAATGGAAATCATATCGTCGTTAAGCTTTGCATAATAGACACGCGGGTTACCCCACATGATCCATGCCTGGGTCTTAGTCCCCCCTCCTGACAGGGGGATGTCTTCAATCAACACCGTCGGGTCGATATGATCCCATGACCCGTTCTCGAACAACGGCTTTCCAATGGCATCACGGAACGGACCTGTCGGCGTATCGCCTACGGCAACGCCGATGGCCATACCACCTGAAATCTTCGAATGGGCGCAGATGTACCAATAGAACTTTCCGTCACGCTCAACACACTGTGAGGCCCAGGCACGGTCGTCGGCCCATGAGAAGCTCTCGAGGGCAAGCGGTGAGCCGTGGTCGGTCCAGTTAACCATGTCCTGCGTGGAATAGACGCGCCACTCCTGCATCCAGAAGAAGTCGGCACCATCCTCGTCATGACCGGTATAGACGTACAATGTACCGTCATGCACCATCGGGGCGGGATCACTCGTACACCATGTTTGTACAAAGGGGTTTTGTGCGCAGGCCATCGATATTCCGGCACACATCAGCATGGTTGATAATAAGATTCTTTTCATATTAGGTTACTATTATTTAAGCTTCAATGGTCACTGGGTGGCTTTTAGCGCTACAAAGGTACGATTTAGTAAGCGAAATGCAAAAGAAAAAAACATTTTTCTTTTCATTTCCGAACGTGAGTACCTTCGACCGAAGGTCAAAGGTAGTGCAAACCGAGCGAAATACCAAAGAAAAAGGCGTTTTTCTTTCTATTTCCGAGGTGCAGCCTACCTAAAAGACGAAGTCTCAAAGGTACGAATAACCGAGCGAAATACCAAAGAAAAAGGCGTTTTTCTCTGCCTTTGAACCAAAAGCTATGGTTTAGTGGATGAAGAGGGGTACTTTAGCGGATGAAGAGGGGTATTCTTGCTGTAGGAAACAGGCAGGTTTTGATCCGCTAAGGTGCCCCTCATCATCCGCTAAAGTACCCCTCTTGCCTACATACAAGAAACGCCCACCGCCAAACTGGCAGCGGGCGGAAAGATTATTAACGGAAGGTTACTTCACCACGACCTTGAGCTGAAGCTCGAGCTCGTTCTTGCGTCCCTGCGGTAGCAAGCGGCATAGCCGAGCTCACGCTCGGTAGAATTCAAGCAAGCTTAACTCTTCTCTCACTTCATCACGACCTTTTTGCCGTTTATAATGACAACACCCTTATAGCTCTCGTCAACACGCTGACCGGCGAGGTTGTAGCGAACAGCCGATAATTGTAAATTTTACTACTTCCCATGTCGTTCTTATGTCCCTTCGGTCCGTTGCCTCTCCCCCTCGGGGGAGCTGGAGAGGGGCTTGTCCGTTGTCTATTTAAACACAACCGGCTTGCCCTCTGTCTTCAAGACATCTGCAAAACGCTGGGGCTGTATGGTGACTGGACCACGCATAAATTCAGGTATGTTGTAGCACTTCATGAACTGGCGGTGATAGTCGGGATCGGCACAAGGCAGCTCAAAGGGTTTGGAGGCTTTTCCGTTCTTGTCGATATGGGCGAAGAACGGACGGGTATAGTTGCCGTCGTCGCGACGACTACTGAATACCAGCCAGCGACCGTTGCTCGACCAGGCGTGGTAGCTCTCCGTATCGGGGGAGTTGACCGTCTTCATCGGAGCAGCCTCACCTGTCTGCAAGTCCAGCATCCAGAGGTCGGCATCATGGTGCCAGATATGGAACACACCATACTGTGCCATAGCAAACACAAGGAAACGACCGTCGGGAGAGATACGCGGCAGCGTGGCACTCATGTCCATCGCGGCAGCATCGAACACCAGTTCGCGCTCTCCAAACTGCAGGGTTGACGGGTCAAACGACTTCTTATAGATATTGTACTTCAACTCCTTACCCCTGCTGATGACCTCTATGCCCCTGTCAATAGAGTCAGTATAGACGAAGTGGGCACTACAATAGTACAGCGACTTGCCGTCAGGAGCCCAGAAGGGAAACACCTCAAACTCCTCCGGGTCATTCTCGATGTTGGTAACCTCGTTCGTCTCCAGGTTGAAGACCATCATGTCACTCTCCGAATCGAACACCTCAATCTTGTTGATGTTGGTCGTATGGAAGCTCTGGTGCGTCTTGTTCGTGGAATAGACAATCAGCTTGAGCCACGGATGCCAGGCGGGATAGACACCAGCCGAGAGCAGGGAGTCGTTCTTCATGTTGATCTTGCTGACCTCCCCGTCGTAGGCAATGACGGTTCCACCCAAATGCTGACGGGCATGGAACTGCATACGTTCAGGGTTGTACTGCTGGTAGTTATGACAGTTGATGCATTGTCCTGCACCTTCCTCGCTGCATAGCATATTGTCGTAGATGACACTCTCGTCGTAGTTCTCCAAACAACGCTGATTGATGGTCAGGTCTTCATAGCTGACATACGATGGAGAAATAAGCCGGTAGCTGATATATGGGTCGATGGAATCGGGCGAAACATAGATATGGAATGGCTGATAGCGTGACCATTGCTCTCCTTGTCGCATATAGACATCGACGATGATGTCGCGCTGCGCTGTCAGACGTTTCCATTCGTCCGTGCTGGGCTGTACCTTGTCACCACCGCAGACCACTTCCTCACTGCCGGCCTTGAAACAGGCAACCAACTCGTCGGCTGCACTATCGGCCTCGAAGGTCAACGGAGCAATATTCACGGGAACCGTGACATTGGTGTAGTCGGGATAGATGGCAGGCAGCGACCGGACCGTCTTATATGTCTCAGGGACACGAGGGCCACAGGAGGATAAAAGTAAAAAGGTGAAAAGGTAAAAAGGTAAAAAACGCTTGCCCATTAAATATCAAACTTTTAAACTCTTAAACTAAAGGTATGTCAGGTTACTTAACAAATAGTAGTCGAAATAGAACGTGTCGCCAAAGGCAGGATAGAGAATCTCGCGTACCTCCTCCACGTCCCGGCCTTCAAACAGCTTCATCTGTTCCATGAAGCGACGGTAACTCTCCTTCACGTCAGGATGATAGGGCAGTTTCAGGGCATCAGGCCGGTTGAGGTTAGCAAACAGATAAGCCGCCTCCTGATAGTGGCGGGGTATTTTCTCGTGAGGGTGCAGCTCGGCATATTTGATGAAACGCGCCCAGAACTGGTCGGGATTCTTCGTCCATAGCGTTGCCAGCAGGCACTGCTCCTGAAAATACGGATCATCACTGTCGAGCTTCGCCAACAGCTGCATCAGGTATTTCTCCGTATAGCCGTTGTCGGCACCCACCATATCGGGATAGTGCAGCATGTGGAGTATCGGACCTGTCTCGGCGGCCTCTGCCATACGCTTCGGATTACGCTGCACATCTTCCATCAGCTCTGCCCAACGATCATAATACAAGGTATGTTTCAGCAATCCCGTAAACTTATGCATGACCTTCACCTCGCCACTCATCATGGCGCTGCGGGCCATGTACTTCAGGTGTTCCGTACGCCATCCATACTCCACGCCACCCTCAATGCAAAGGTGATGACAGTCGTTCATCATGCCGTAGTTATAGTATATCATACTGCCTACAATCTGTGAGGCCTGGATGGGGAAGGGCGACTCCGGACGACGTGAACCGCCACGATAGTGATACATCTCGTCACCCTGACGACCCAGACGGGCAAGTGCCAGGTTGCGCATCATCACAACGGGACGAGTCGGTGAACATTCTTGCTTGGCAGCTTCCTCCAGCACATCTCCCCACTTAACCTGTTCCACATAGTGCTGCATGGCCAGCTCACGATGGAAGTTCTCGTCCCTGAACCAGAACACCACTACGCCAGCCGTCAGCACAGCGACGATAAAGAGGTTTGAGATTTGAAGTTTGAAGCTTTTGGTTTGAAGCTAAAGGCTTACGAATCGGAAGATGACTGGCACGGCAATAAAGAAGACGGCCAGCAGGATATAGGGCAGATAGTATTCCGGATAGGACTCGAGGATGCGGAACACGGGGAGTCCTGCCCACCAGATGTTGGCGATATTGGTATGATGGAAGAGAAAACGGTAGTCCATCAACGGTACAGCCACCACACAAAGCAGGGCAATCACCGCCTCCACCGTCAGTGTGTGCGAAGGCTTCTCCTTCGCAACCGCCGCCACGAGCACCGCCACCAGTATGGCAGCCAGCGCATAGATGCCGAACAACGGATAGCCGACAACAGCAGTAACAACAGGGAACAGAAACCGCAGACCATACCTGGCAGGCATGCAGCGGCCAGCCCATACCAGGGCAACAAAGACCGTCGTGCCAATGGTCGGAGCGAAGAACCATCCCCTCATCTTTTGCACATAAATCCAGTAGCCCATATCTACATCGGCAATCAGCAGCAGGGCGACAGGAACCAGCAGCAGGGCACTCCATGCCGCAGGTATGCGGAAGGCTTTCCTGGTCAGCCACATCAACAACAGCCACCAGACACACAACAGCAAGA
The DNA here is from genome assembly GCA_905236875.1 of uncultured Prevotella sp. GTDB lineage: Bacteria > Bacteroidota > Bacteroidia > Bacteroidales > Bacteroidaceae > Prevotella. The sequence continues at coordinate 50,112 of CAJOQT010000039.1, forward strand.
CACCCAGCCAAGGACGATAGAGAAACTGCGTAAAGAAAGTGCCCAGCCAAGTCAAGAAACCGGCCGGCACAATCATTTGCTGCTCAAAGAAGAGCGTCGTAAAAAGGAACAGGTTGAGTTCCTGTACCTTCCACAGCAGATGCGACTCGAATAAGAGTAATGCACCGGCTGCTACAACGACGGCTGCTATCGGCAGAATGGCTTTCTTGCTCATTTAATCACAACCTTGAACTCCTAGTTCCTCCCCCAGTCCTCCCCCTTGACAGGGGGAGTTAGAGGGGGTCCGGGGGGTCACTTAATTACAACCTTTTTACCATTATATATATATATACCCTTGGTGGGATGTTCCACCTGACGACCGTCAAGCGTATAGTAACGGTTGTCGGTAACAATATTACGTACGACACTATGCATGCCAGTAGCAACCTTCAGGGTGCAGAACTGGAAGTAGGTCGGATCGTCGTACTTGGCCGTATCATTGGTCTTCAGATACTTGCCAGTACCAACGTTCTTCATCGAAAAGCCCTTTCCGCTAACATACTCCATCTGCCAGACGGCACCATTCACAATATCCTGACCGTTATGCTTAGCGTTGGGATTCGTCTCACTGTTACCCAGGATAAAGCTGCAATAGCCATCCAATGGCTGTGAGTTCAGATAGCCGGGAGCATAGCCGCCCCAAACCTGATACTCCGTTCCCTGGGGCGTAATCAGTCGCAGGAAATAGCCATTTGCCACGTCACTGCAAGATTCCAACTTCCAAAGATTACCGGTATTGGTGTCAACGAACGCCGAAGCATAGATGTCAAAGCCTAAATGCTGCTCAGCAGAGCCGTAAAAGGCCTTACCTAATGTTTCGTTTACAATGGCGAACGGCGTACTGCCAATCTCTGCCAAACTGGTAAACCGCTTGTCTATCTGATAAGTAGCTGAAGCGGTAGGATCGTCAATCTCTGCCTCAATGCCCATCAGGTGCAAGGCCTTCTGGGCATAACGCTGACCCATGATACGATAGCCTTGAGCGGTGAAGTGCAGGTGATCGTCCTTACCAGGACAGCCATCTGAAGAAATGACATAAGAATTGGGGATGACATCCGGAACAGTAGCGATGACATTATTGTGCGCCCAGCAGGCACCACCGGCAGCCTGACTTAACATCTCACCGACAAACAAGGGAACGTCATTGGCATTCAGGCCAAGGTCACTAATAAGGCGGTTGTAGATGGTCTTTACTTTCTGAGGCCAATCCGACTGAGTGTTATTGCTCTCACCCTGATGCAACAGAATGCCCTTGATGACTCCCGACTGCTGTGCAATCTTCGCCATATCGACCAGTCGTTTATACGGGTCATTGTCGTAGGCTTTAAAATAGTTGATGAGCCAACCCTCTGATGACGGATCCATCGAAGCAATATAACCTGCTACCTCTTCTTGAATAAAGCCTTCTATCTTAGTACCACCGATGGCCACATCGACCACACCGACTTTAACGTTTTCCGGCAGGTTCTTCACCATGGTGCGACCGAAGTAGTCGGCCATGCCCAGTCCCGTTCCCTGACGGACGATAGGAGGATATGCCGTGTACCATTGTCCCATGGTACGTGCGGGATCCGAGAAATTCACACAAGCCATCGTCTGGAAACACGGGTCAACATACTGTTTGTCAATGGCTTCAGGGGTAGCATTACCCTCCATGTTCGACTGTCCGAAACACAGATAGACATAGAAGTTGGGATCAACAGCAGCTTTCATACTCAAAAAGGGAAGCACAAGAAGCACTGAAAAAAACAAAATACGTTTCATTTTTTCAATTAGTCTCTAAAATTCGGCTGCAAAGGTACTGTATTTATCCGACTTCCCAAACTTTTAAGTGTATCAAATATACCCATCTGATGTTACAATCTTCCTACCACTGTCCTTCCGGGGCACGGATGGAGGAGTAGTTTGACATGACATTCGTGTCGGTGTCGCGCCCTAAAAGGAACTTGTCGATGAAGGCCTGCACCTCGGCATACTGTATTTCAGGCAACCGGCAATGCATGTGACCGTCGGCTATACTCCAACCCATACGGTCGGCAATGCCGAAGCTTTCCCACACCTTACGGGCGGCCTGTGCCGATACCAGCATCGACTCGTCGGCCAGCCACTTGTAGTCGGGATTACCCAACAGCAGCAGGGCACGCGGACAAATCATCGCACAGAGTTCGTGCTGGTCATAAGGCAGGCGATAGACATTATCGCCTGAGAACTGCTCGCGCTGGCTCTCCAGGAACCAGTGGTAGTCAGTACGTTCCAGACTCTCCACCTCCTCCAGGGTATAGGACACACGCCAGGCTGCGGCTCCACCGCCTCCAGGCTCCTGCGGAATGGTGAGGGCGATGCGCTCGTCGAAGGCTCCACAGTAAAGGGCCATCTTACCGGCATAGCTACAACCCGTCACTCCAATGCGGCTCATGTCAATCTTCGTCTGATCGGCACCTAACTGCTGCAGTCCGTCAAGCAGACGGCTCAAGCCCCAAGCCCACTCGCTATAGGCACCGTTGTCCTTCAGCTGAGGATACAGCCGGTCGAAATTGTGCTCACCCCGCTCATGGTGCGGACCCCACTGTCCGTAGTCGTTCACCTGCTTCTCATGGTAAATCATCGTGGCAATGGGGCGTCCCTCGAACAGCTGTCGGGGCAGGGCAATTCCGCTGGTACCGATCATCAGCGCAAACGGAGCCTGACCTGTCGTAGGATAAACAATCTCTGAACGCAGCGTCAGGGTCTCTCCATTAACGGTAACATCGACAATGAGCGTGTCACCGTCCATGCGGGCCTTCACGCTCTCCTGACTGACGGCCGGCTTCTCACCGATGCCGTAATGCTGTATCTGTGCACTGATCTCGTTGCGTCGGCGTTCCCAGTCGCTGAAACTGCTGACACTTTCCAGTGCATTGGGCAGCGTGCGTATCTCAGGCAGTTTACTGACATCGGGCATCTCCGGCTTGGGGAAGTGGGCACCAGTGTTCTCCTGCCCATAGACAAGCGGCACCACGTTGTTAGACTGCTGACCATAGGTCTTTGTCTGCACCAGCAGACAGAAAGACAATACCGTCATTAACCATAATTTCCGTTTCATGGCATCAAGTGGTTTTTAGTTATTTGGCAGCAGCCTCCTTCAGGAAGAACTCAGTCATCTGCCGGAAAGTGTCATCATTAAATGTCACAGGACCGTGTCCGCCTTCGGGCACGCTGACGAAAGCCTCCAGACGGCCAGCCCCCTTCAGGGCTTCAGAAAAGAACACTCCCTGGCAATGGGGCACCACGTTGTCTGCCTCACCATGGAAGACGAGGAAGCGCGGCACCTCGGCATTGACATAGGTGATAGGACTGATCAGACTTACCATATCAGGCAGATCGGCAGGAGCACCGCCGATGAGTGCTGCTTCAGGCGAATTGCCGTCGTTCACGGTCTCACACTTGTTCATGTGTGCCATATCGACAGGTCCGAACCAATCGACCACAGCATCTACGGTGCTGGAGAAATCGAGATTGCCGCCTACTGTCCCCTCAATATCCACGGTCGTGCTGCCTACTGTACGCTCACGCATGTTATTGGTCACACCAGCCAGCGACGAGAGATGTCCTCCGCTGCTGAAACCTGTGATACCGATGAATGAGGTATCGAGCTTATATTCTGCGGCATGGGCACGGATGAAACGCAAGGCAGCCTTCACGTCGTTGATCTGTGCAGGAAACTTGGCGTCACCACTGCTACGGTGGTTGATGCTGACCACAGCAAAGCCTGCATCGATGAGCGGCTTACCCAGCGACAAGTAACCAAAAGCCTTCATGTTGTTGGCAAACCAGGCACTGCCATAGATCGTAACGATTACCTTATACTTGTCCTGACCTGTCTCTGGCAGGTAGATATCCATACGATGAGCCTCCAGGTCGTCACCGGCATAGTTGACATCCTTGTACGTCGGATTGGTTTCCGGCATGGCAAAACCCTGGGGCTGAGCACTGGCGAAAAGGGCACAGCCTAACAGGCAACAGCCTATCAAAAACAAACGATTTGCTCTATTCTTCATATACTTTGTACATTATCAATTGTCCATTATCCATTGTCCATTCTTAATTAATCAGGAATATCTTCTCCTTTCCCTGCCATACACATCTGACAGTAGCACGACCGTCAGTGACAGGACTGATGGTAATCTGCATGCCAGGCACGTTAGAAGAAGCCTCTAGCTTGGTGTTGGCGTTCAGCGGGCCATACATCTGATAATGTGACAGGTCGGTATAGCCATTGGCATTGGTGGAGAAGACGGGGCGAGAGGGCACATTGAGTTTCTTGCCATCGGCAGTGATGGTTACCTGTGGAACAACAGGAGCCTCACAGGGCAGACCATTCTTCGAGAAACCGATGCCGTGAAGGTCGAAGAGTCCCTGTGGACGCTGCGGCTGCTGTGGCCTACCCCATTGCGGGCGGCTGTTCTGCGGCTGTTCTATCTCAGGACCTTCGGCTACCAAGTAGATGGCATGCTTGCCCGTCAGTCCCTCCACAGCAGGAACATTCTGGGATATCTTCAGATGAAGGGCAGAGGGATTGTTGTTCTGCATGGCAGCCACGTCGAACGTGGCAATCTCCTGACCATTCCAGGGGTTATCCAAACGGACATGAATCTTAAAAGCACCATGCTGACCGTGTGTCAGGTCGAGCGTGAGCTTGGTGCCATCACCTGCCTTGGTGCCCTCAAAGGCCTTGATGCCCTTGGTGTCCTGTGCCAGTCCGCCAAAGCCGAAGTACTTGAAACCTACGATGCCTCCATTGGTGATGCCGGCCAGATCCATGGAGTTGTTCCATACGTCGTGGTTGTCCTGCATCCATTCGTGGCTGTTGGTGCCGCCAGACATCCAACAGGCGATACCGGCAGAGTAATAGGCGTAGGGTGGCAGACCAAAGATCTGGAAGCCCTCGCTGGTAACCTCGGCACCCGTGTATTCTGTTCCGTCAGTGGCCTTTGCCGTCCATTTATTGTTTGCAGCGTAGGGGTCGTAGGCTACGATACGTACCTGTCCACCCTTTGCTACAGGCTTCTTGTCCCACTCTATCTTCACGGGAGCTACCATCGCCTGACGGGCATAGCCGAAGCCACGCGGCGGACGGTGATAGAACACATACCACTGGCCGTTGATCTCCTGCAGGGAGCCGTGAGTATTGTGACCTGCATTGGTGGTGATAAGCTGCGAACCGTCCTCATTGACCACGACTCCGCGTGAATCAACAAGCACGCCACCTGAACGCCACGGCCCTAACGGGCTGTCACCGTATGCGTAGCGCAGGGCAGAGTTGGTATTACCAAGACCATATTCCCTGCCGGAATAGCCGGAGAACACCATCACGTACTTATTGCCCACCTGACGGATAGACGAGGCCTCGAAGAAATTGAAGTCGAGCGGATTCTGGCCATTATAAAGAGCCTTGTACACGCTGCCTTCCGGGTCGAGCAGTCTGCCGTCGGCACTACTGGCAGGGATGAAGGGGTCTATCAGTTCCGTACCCTCGCGCTTGGAGTACATGGTGTTCTGATCCAGCTCACAGGCGGTGGAATGCTGGAAGCCATAGAACACGTATGCACGGAAGCCTTTGACAAAGTCGGGGTCTTTTTTGTTAGTAACCGTTTCAACAAACACTGACGGGTCAAAATCAATGAGAGAACCTGGCAGGCATCTCAAGCCATCTTCCGTCAGGTTGACAGGAACGAACGGCCCGTTGGGACGGTCGCCCTTGCACACCATTGGCACACGCTGCCAGCCACGGCTGTGGGGATAGAGCCAATAGGTCTTCTTGCCCGTGACCTTGTCAACGGTCTCCACCAGATCCGGGGCAAACATGGTATCCCATCTGCCATTCACGAAATAGGAGAAGACGGGGCCCTCATCGCGCCACTGGCTGAGGTCTTCTACGGGTGCCGACCACATACGGATGTCATTGCCGCAGTATTCTGAATAGTGCGTATCGTGAGAACCGATGATGTAGGCTCTCAGTTTTCCTGGGCGGTCAGGGTCTTCAAACACACGGGGTTCGCCGTCGGGAAGGTGTTCCCAAAGCGGCAGGTAAGGATTCTGTGCCATGCACCATGTGACATGACACAAGGTGAAGGTCAATACGATCAACAGTCGTTTCATAGCTGGTCTTTTGAGTTAATGGGTTTATACTGGCTGCAAAGATACGAATTATTCAGAACATCGGAATTCGAATATGTATCATAAACTATTCCTCTTGTAACTAAATGCATCGACATCGACATAACCGCCTTTCTTCTTGGTGGCGTAACAGAAGATAGCAAATTTCTGTCCCATGAAGAAACGGCGCCAGTCGAAACTCAGTCTGTAGTTATCGGTCCCTATTTTCGTCCATTGCTCACCGTCAAGGCTATAGTAGAAATTGGCCCTGTCCGTACCACCAAAGCGGCCTGTCTCGGAAGGACGGAAGTCGGCATCGATGCGCAGCCATATCTTCTGCTGTTTCAGTTCTACACTCTCAATGACCTTCTCCTCCACATTCTTCACTTCCTTGTCACGGTCGGAAAGCTCAACCTTTTGTTCACTCATCTCCAGGACAAGCTTCTTGCCCTTCTTTTTGATGGTCAGCGCACCCGTGTCACTGTTGAAGGCAGCCAGACCTGCACAATCTCCGTCCTTCATCTTCGAGAGGTCCATGACGATGGCACCACTGCATGTCGGTCCTTCCATGCGCTGGGTCAGCGTATTGGGGGCAAGGTACAGATTGGGCACCACGCGGTTGGTTTTCAGACGCAGGAAGCCTGGACGTTCTGTCAGGCTCCATGCCTCGTTGATGGGATTATGGTTCCACTGCCAGTGAAGTCCCAGCCCCCCTCCAGACCTCCCCGAGGGGAGGCTTTTGGTGAGGTCGAAATCGTCGCTCTTCACGATACTTGTCTCTGGCTGTCCACTCTTCAATGGACGCATAAAGGCGGGCACCTTACCGTCTTCATCGCCCAGCATCGGCCAGCCGTCAATCCAGCGGCAAGGCATGACCGTTAACACACGGCCTACGCCACCACGATCCTGGAAGATGATGCCGTACCAGTCGCCATCCTCGGTATCGACAATGGTACCCTGTGCCTCGTATGAGAAGCCACCGAACTCGCTTTCCAGAATCACATGCTTCTCGTATGGACCATGTATGTCATCGGCACGGTAACACACCTCACGACGATGACGGCCAGGAGCATATACATGTGAAATCATCAGCAGGTAGTACTTGCCGTTATGCTTAATCATACGACTGCCTTCCAGCAGTCCCGTCTCGTCGGCCTCTCGTTCGAAAATCTTCTGGTGTGTACCTTCAATGACATCGGAGAGGTCGGGCTTCAGTTCCATCAGCTCGCCTGTACCATAAACGACATAGACGCGACCGTCGTCGTCGAAGAACAGCGAGCAGTCATGGAAGTGGCGCATACGGGAGACAATGGACCACGGACCTTCGGCCTTCTCTGCCGAGCAGATATAGGTGTCGCCCATCGGTCCCTGTTCGTTAGGAGCGAAAAGCGCATAGAACTTCCCATTGTGGTATTTCAATGACGTGGCCCATTGTCCACGCCCATATACCGTGCCGTTCTGCAGGTCATACTTGGGGGAATCGGTCAAACGGTCGAAGATATAGCCAACCGTCTCCCAGTTCTTCAGGTCTTTCGACTTCATGATGGGAGCACCTGGCATGAGATGCATGGTGGTGGATACCAGATAGAACGTATCACCGACACGAATCACGTCCGGATCGGGCACGTCGGCCCACAGCATGGGATTACTGATGCGCTCCTGTGCCAGAGCGCCGATGGTAAGGGCGGCACAACAGAGTGCCAAGATCATCTTTTTCATTGTCTTTGTCGGATTAATTATATAGTTTTAGTTGCAAAGGTACGATTAAGTGAGGAGAAAAACAAATTTATTTGTGTTTTTCATTGGACAAGTAAGAACAACGGGGTATAGTAATATGTATATTTGCAGCCAAATAATAATCTTTTTGGTCTGGTTTGGCTAAATATATGGTTATTTATTGGGCCAAATAAAAGAAAATTGCCATCTTTGTGGCCGAATATAATAAGAATCATGGCTACAATCATAGGAAGAAAACGAGAAATAGAGGAATTGTAGCCAAGCGCCGGTGTGGGCTCGCTGTTGATTATTTGATGATGACCTTCTGGCCGTTCACGACATAGACACCTGGCTTTGTGGGTTTAGCGTTGAGACGGAAACCATCGACGGTGTACCACGTTTCGGCAGAAACATCAAGAACAGGGATGTTGATAGCGCTGGAGTTGTCTATCGTGAAAGATATGTCTTTTGTAATGTTGAAACTACCCCCTGCCGCGGCTTCTTCCGAACGCTTGCGAACAGCGGGCCATGAAAAAGGAACAACGGAAGGTCGAGGCTCGTATGAGGGATGCCAAGCGACGCAAGAGTCAGGCCGAGGCGAAGATCCGCAAGGCGGAGAATGCCCGACGTGCTGCTGCCAAGGCTGCCAAGGCAGCCCGTCCCATGAGTGCGAAGAAACGCCGCTTTTTAGAGGATAAGAAGAAATAAATACCAACAAAAAAAAACGAAATTCCTCGAGTTGAACCAAAAACTATGGTCTTGTTCAGCAAAAGCAAAGGTTTTTATTCAGCAAAAGCAAAGGTCTTGTTCAGCAAAAGCTAAGGTTTTGTTCAGCAAAAGCTAAGGTTTTGTTCAGCAAAAGCTAAGGTTTTGTTCAGCAAAAGCTA
>CAJOQT010000040.1 GCA_905236875.1 uncultured Prevotella sp.
ACACTTTTTTTCAACAAAAAAGTCATTTTTTTTCATTTTTTGTTTGTTTTCTAAATACTTTACACTATATTTGCGGTGAATTTTGAAGTAAACTTAACATCATATTAATATTTTAAAACAAAACATTATGAACAAAACAGAATTAATTGAGAAGATCGCAGCAGGTGCTGGTCTGACTAAAGTTGAGTCAAAGAAGGCTCTTGACGCAACAGTGGCTGCCATTAAGGAAGCTCTCGTTGCAGGTGACAAGGTCGCTCTCGTAGGTTTCGGAACATTCGCTGTAAACCAGAAGCCCGCTCGTGAAGGCGTGAACCCCGCTACCAAGCAGAAGATCACCATCGCAGCCAAGAAGGTTGCTAAGTTCAAGGCTGGTGCAGAACTCGCTGAGGCAGTTAACAAGTAATAGCTGTTGACACCAATTACATGTAAAGGCGCTCTCCACACGGAGGACGCCTTTTTAGTATTTAACCTCTAATCTTTTATTTAAAAGGTACGCGCATACGCGAGGAGTGCATTGAACATGAAAAAGGCTGAGCGGTTTGTCAGGTTTCTGAAAGACTGGACGCTACCTGTGGCCATCGCTGTAGGTACCGTCAGTTATCTGACCTTCGATCTTGTGCCCGCACTCGACGAGGCAGGTAACACGCTGGGGCCTGTGTTCGACCTGCTTTTTCCCCTGTTCGTCTTCCTGACGCTGTTTGTCACCTTCTGCAAGGTCGATTTCCGTCAGCTGCTGCCCCACCGTTGGCATGTCGGAATCCTGGTGGCACAAATGTTGCTGGTGGCTGCTTGCGTAGGGGTTGTCTTTTACGTGAAAAGCGTTGACGACTCACACTCCATGCTCTATTCGCCACTACTCTGGGAGGCCGTGCTGACCTGCATCATCGGACCTTCGGCAGCGGCAGCACCCGTAGTTGTTGGGAAACTGGGAGGTAACATCAATACGATGACCACCTATACGCTGATCTCGTCACTGGCCTCTGCCGTGATGATTCCACTGGTGTTCCCACTGCTTGAACCCCCACAGTCAGGAGTCTCGGCTGATGCCCAGGTGGATTTTCTTACAGCTTTCTTCATTATCTTGCAGAAAGTGTCCATCGTTCTGCTGCTGCCTCTCGTGCTGGGCTGGGTGGTACAGCACTTTGCCCAGCGGCTCTGCCGTTGGATTACCTCGAAGCCCAACCTGAGCTTCTACCTGTGGAGTGTGTCGCTGAGCATTACGACGGGTATTACGGTGAAGAACATCGTGCATAGCGAGGCCACCTGGTCTTTGCTCTTTTGGATTGCACTGCTCAGCTTCCTGTTCTGCCTTGTGCAGTTCCTCGTCGGACGCGGCGTGGGACGTCTGTTAGGTGATGAGGTAAACAGCGGACAGGCGCTGTTCCAGAAGAATACGGCATTGAGCATCTGGGTGGCATACATGTACCTGAACCCCGTTTCCAGCATCGGAGCCGGCTGCTATGTCCTGTGGCAGAACATCATCAACTCCATCGAATTGTGGCAGTACAGAAAAAACTCCCAATGAGAAAAACAAACATCCATGGCAATGAATCAACAAGAAACAGATGAGAAATACATGCGGCGATGCTTGCAACTGGCCGCTAATGGACGACAAAATGCGAAGCCCAACCCCATGGTAGGTGCAGTCATCGTACTTCCCGCCTCTTCCCAAACGGGCAAGGACCGCATCTTGGGCGAGGGTTACCACATACGCTGTGGCGAGGGACATGCAGAAGTGAACGCCTTTGCGTCGGTGTCGGCTGCCGATGAGCCGTTGCTCAATCAGGCTACCATCTATGTCAGCCTGGAGCCTTGTTCCCACTACGGTAAGACCCCTCCGTGTGCTGACCTGATAGTGCGTAAGGGTATCAGGCGTTGTGTCGTGGGATGTGTCGATCCCTTTGCCGAGGTGCAGGGACGTGGTATCCGGAAGCTACGCGACGCTGGTATCGAGGTGACAGTGGGTGTGCTTGAAAAGGAGTGCCGTTTCCTCAATCGCCGCTTCCTGACCTTCCATCGTGAGCATCGTCCGTTCATCATACTCAAGTGGGCACAATCAGCCGACGGATATATTGACAAAGACTTCCAGCCAGTACAGATTTCCAATACACAGACACAGCTACTCTCGCACAAGCTACGGGCCGAGGAGGATGCCATTCTGGTGGGACGAACAACTTACGACCGCGACCACCCACAGCTGAATATCCGTCATTGGTCAGGAACAGACCCCAAGCGCATCGTGCTGACTCACGACCGTCCACTGCCGCAGCTCATCGAAGACCTCTACCTGCAGGGTATTCAGTCGCTTATTGTCGAAGGCGGTGCAAAGACACACCAGTCGTTCATCGATGCCGGCTGGTGGGATGAGATACGAGTGGAGACTGCTCCCGTTATTCTGGGCAACGGCACCAGGGCAGTCCGTATTCTTGCCGACTGTCATTTGGTCAGTCAACAGCAATACGGACAAAACACGCTGGCGGTATATGTGAGATCTTGTTAGGATTTAGCCATCAGCCGTCGCCAACGGAAAAAGCCCATGATGGCAATGACAACGTAAAGCGCATAGAGACCCGACTTGAACGGCAGTTCCTTATAGGCATAGAGGACACAGGTAACCACATCGACAGCAATCCAGATAAACCATTGTTCCAGGTATTTGTGTGCCAAGGCCCAGATGCCCAGCAGACTGAGTGCTGTTGTGAAACTGTCGGCCAAAGGAACGGTGGAATCGGTGAAGGTACGCAACAGCCAGTAGATGAGCATCCACAAGGCGAAGGTGACAGCCAGCCAGGGAACGACAAGGCGGTGAGGGAAGTGACGGATAGACAGGTCTTTAGGGGTCTTTGGGGCCTTAGGGGTCCTGACCCACCGCCAGAACCCATAGACCGTCATCGCCAGATAATAGAACTCCATGGCGCAGTCGGCATAGAGTCCCTTCTGATAGTAGAGCACGATACCCAGCGACTGCATCAGAAAGCCCACGACCCACATCCACACACTGGCACGATACTCGAAGAGGATGTATGCCAATCCGAGTACCGTAGTCACGATATCCAACCAATGGGCTGACAAAAATGCATAATTCATAATGCAGAACGCTTAATGCTTAATGTTTAATGTTAAAACCTGATCGTTATGCCACCCTGGACGGTGAAGCCCGCCATGGGGATGAAGCCAATCTGGTAGTAGCGGTTGTCATTGGGATGTCCCCCGCTTGCACAGATGGCAGAATAGACCCATCCGCTGGCTGCGTAGCGGCGGTTGAAGATGTTGTTCAGCGACAACGAGAAGACGGCTTCGCGCACTCCCTTCCAACCCTTGCAGTCGAGGGTATAGCTGCCGCTCAGGTTATGAACGTTGTATGCGGGCAGTGAGCGGTCCTCATTCTCCGTATTGTCTAAATACTGGCGACTGACGTAGCTGGTGTGCCATACGGCTTGCCAGCCTTTGCGGTGAAGACGCAGGAAGGCGTTGGTAATGCATGAGGGCGAGAAGGCCAGCGTCGAGCTGTTGTAGTGAATGGTCTGTTCGCCAGTGTCCCAGTCTTCTACCACCTCGTCGAAGTCCTTGATTTTATTCAGACTACAGGCTGTATTGGCCTCGATAGAGAGCCAGGGCATGATATTGTAACCGACCTGCATCTCGATACCTGCACGATACGACTTGCTGATGTTCGTGGTCAGCTTCTCGCCGATGTCGCTTACCTGTCCTGTCTGTACGAACTGATCCTTGTAGTCCATATAGTAGAGGTTCACGCCCGCAAAGAAGTTATCGGCAGTGTAGTTATAGCCCAGCTCGTAGTCGATGAGCTGTTCTGCCTTGGGAGCCGGATAGCTGCCATTGTCTGTGAAGTTGTTGCGTTCCGGCTCACGATGGCTCATGGCAACGCTACCATAGATACGATGCGGTCCGTAGATGGCCGAGAAGCCAGCCTTGGGGTTCAGGAAGTCGTACTTCTTGTCAATGTCGAGCTTTTGGTTGTAGTAGCCGGAGGCATCGTCGTAGAACTTGTCGTTGATGCCGTCAGTCCGATAGCCTACATGCCGGTACTGCATGTCGGCAAACACATCCCAGTGGTCGTTGACATGGTAGGCGGCCTTTACGAAGACGTTGCCGTCCAGCTTGTGGGCATCGGAATCGTAATAGGTGTAGTTGACGTCAAGTCCGTCCGTACTGGAGCCGTCGATTTCAGGATGTGACATCACGACGAGAGCCTTACGCACGATGTCGTTGGCGGCATACTTAAGGCGTCCGAAGTGATAGCCGTCAAAGTTCTGGAGCGACAGGCCGCCGATGATGTCCCATCGCTCGTCCTTGTAGTTCGTATTGGCAACAATACCATAAGTATGCTGTGTCAGACCCTTCTCACGCACGAAGTCCGTACGTTTGATGGCCTTTCCCTCTTCGTCCAGCACAACCAGTCCGAACTTCGACAGCTTGTTGTTGGGACGGAACTCACGATAGTAGCCGTAACCGTAAGTGTAGTGCAGCGATGCAGAAGCCGTCCAGTGGCTGTTAATGTCCCATACGGACGAGAGAATGTTGTGGTTCTGCCAGAAGTTATCCGTCGTTCTGGGCCATAGCGTCTCATCGGCCATTTCATAGCGCTTGGTGCTGTAGGTATTGTCGTCACCAATGATCAACTCCTCATAGAGGGAGTTGAACTTGCCCAGTCCTGCATCCCACATATCTTTATAGGTCTTGATGCCTGTGTGGACTCCATACGTGCCGTCCATGATGCTCAGATCGTTGGTGCCGGCAGTGACGCCGTTCCATGCCTGGCCGGTCTTTTCGAAGTTGCCGATGTTCTTATAGCGCAGCTCAAAGTTCTCGCCCAGCCACGTTGCACCACCATAGTAGGAGCCGCTGGTGCCGTTGGTACCATGCAGGAAACCGTCAGTCGTCGTGGCATGATAGGCTCCTTCCAGGATGAGACGGTCCCAGAGCAGGCCTGTCGAGACATTGCCGCCTACGTTCACGGTATTGTAGGAACCGTACGAGACAGACAGTTCCAGGGCGGGGGCGGTCGATGGAATGGCCGTTGACAGGGCAATGCTACCTCCAAACGCTCCGTCACCGTTGGTCGATGTACCCACGCCACGCTGAATCTGCACACTTCCCAGCAGTGAGCCGTATGAGTTCATGTTGGCCCAGAAGACGCACTGGTCCTCAGGAGAGTTCAGGGGGACGCCGTCCAGCGTGACGTTGATGCGTGAGTCACCTGCACCACGGATGCGCAGATAGGACGTTCCCGTACCTACGCCGTTCTCGCTCCAGGCCAGCACACCGGGGGTCTGTGCAAAGAGCAGCGGCAGTTCACGGCCTGTATTGGAGAACTCACGCAGCTCCTTCTTGCGGATATTACTCGTGGCAAACGGTGCATTATGCTGACCGCGGACAGCCTTCACCACGACCTCCTGAAGAAATTCCACGCGAGCGGAGTCATCGTACTGGCTGTTCCTGGGTTGCTGGGCACTAAGTGTCTGCGACACCGCCAGCAGCAATAGTGACAAAAGAATGTTCTTTACCATCCCTATTAAATTTAATGTTTAATCTTTAATTTGATTTTCTCCATTCCTACGTCGGCATTACCCGCATCAGGTTCAGAAGGGTATCATCTCAGCCCACCCACGGTGAGCACCCCTTGATAAAATTCGCCGACAAAGGTAAACGAAATTAGGTAAATAACAAAATATATCGTAATTTATTTTGTGTTTTGCGCCCGAAATCGTACCTTTGCACGCTGAATAAGCCCTTAAGGCCTTTATTTTTTTCTTTTATTATTTTAGTGTTATGGCAAAGAAAGCATTACTCATGATTCTCGACGGATGGGGAATCGGAAAACATGGAAAGGGAGACGTAATCTACAATACGCCGACACCGTATTTGGACTATCTGACAGCCGTGTCAGCCCACTCACAGCTGCAGGCCTCGGGAGAGGATGTAGGTCTGCCCGACGGACAGATGGGTAACTCCGAAGTAGGACACCTCAACATCGGAGCGGGACGCATCGTCTATCAGGACCTCGTGAAAATCAACCGCGCCTGCAAGGACGGCTCCATCATGGAGAACCCACAGGTGAAGGCAGCCTATAGCTATGCCAAGGAGAACAACAAGAAGCTGCACCTGATGGGTCTGACCTCCGACGGCGGTGTACACTCCAGCCTCGACCACCTCTTCAAGCTTATAGAGATAGGTAAGGCATACGGCCTGAAGAACCAGCTGTTCGTCCATTGCTACATGGACGGCCGAGATACCGACCCCCGCTCAGGAAAGGGATTCATCCAGCAGGTCAGTGACGTCTGCGCCGCCAATGATGCCGCCATCGCCTCCATCGTAGGCCGCTTCTATGCAATGGACCGCGACAAGCGCTGGGAGCGTGTGAAAGAAGGCTACGACCTCATCGTGAATGGTGTGGGCAAGCAGGCCACCGATATGGTAGCCGCCATGCAGGAGTCGTACGACGAAGGCGTCACCGACGAGTTCATCAAGCCCATCCACAATGCCAGTGTCAACGGCTGCATCGAGGAGGGCGACGTCGTCATCTTCATCAACTTCCGCAACGACCGCGCCAAGGAGATGACCATTGCACTGACACAGCAGGACATGCCGGAACAGGGCATGAAGACCATACCCGGCCTGCAGTACTACTGCATGACGCCATACGATGCCAACTTCAAGGGCGTTCATATCCTCTTCCCCAAAGAGAACGTGGAGAACACCCTCGGCGAATACCTTTCCAAGATGGGCAAGAAACAGCTTCATACCGCTGAAACAGAGAAGTACGCACACGTCACCTTCTTCTTCAACGGTGGACGCGAGGCCCCCTATGAGGGCGAGGACCGCATCCTCGTGGCTTCGCCGAAGGTCGCCACCTACGACCTCAAGCCCGAGATGTCGGCCTACGAAGTGAAAGACAAGCTCGTCGGAGCCATCAATACACAGGAGTACGACTTCATCGTCGTCAACTTCGCCAACGGCGACATGGTGGGACACACAGGAGTCTATAACGCCATCGCAAAAGCTGTCTGGGCCGTTGACCACTGCGTCCAGGAAGTCATCGAGGCTGCCAAGGCCAACGACTACGAGGCCATCATCATTGCCGACCATGGCAATGCCGACAATGCCATCAACCCTGACGGCACACCCAATACGGCCCACTCGCTGAACCCAGTGCCCTTCATCTACGTGACCAACAACAACAGCGCCACCGTCCGTGACGGCCGTCTCGCCGACGTCGCTCCCTCCCTCCTCCATATCATGGGGCTCGAGCAGCCCGGCGACATGACGGGCGAATGCCTTATCTCAGATAATAAGTAAAAGAAAAGCCCCCTTCTCGAGAAGGGGGCTTTTCTTTTACTGTTCTTTTTTTTCGTACGTTCCGAGATTTTTGCAAATCATCAAGTTAAAAAATCTTAACTCGGTATTTCCAAACGTTATTATTATTAACTTTGCAGTGTTGATTGAACCCATCAATCAATCACCGGAGAAAATCCGCGGCTATTGAGAACTTTGAAGTGTACGTGAACACGCCGAGAGCCTTAGAGCCAGTCAGAGTACGACACGACTCCAGGGAGCATTTCAGCGGAAAGCGATCAGCCCATCACTTCTTGAACGTAATTACATTCGCATCCGAAAATGGGCTGTAGGATGAAAATAAAAAAAAATTTTTGCTCCGCTTGTGTGGGCACACAACGGATGACACCTCACAGGACATGCATACTTGCATCACTGTGTGGCGTGGCGTAGGCAGATACCGGCGTAGTGTGTCTCTGGGGCAGCGACAGAAAAAGATGTATTTTATAATATATAATGTGTATTGCCCATGGCAAAGAAAGATGACACAATCAACAGCTTGGTGGCAGGAGGAACGTCGTTCCCCCTTCCTCCACTGCCGCCTGAAGGTTCAGTGTCATCAGAACATATTGTGAGCTATTCCATGTCAGAAGACGGACGCTACATGAGACAAGTCATCGTGCGCATCACCGATGTTCAGGCCCTCAACAGTCTGGCCCAGCAGAGTCAGTACCGCCAGCAGGCACAATTCATACGTTCACTCTTTTCACAATATATCGATTTCAATAAACATGAGGCGTTCTGCGGCCAGCTGGTCCAACAGATCAATGCCGGCAATATTGAGTGGCAGACTGACCTGCAAGGAAACTGCTACGTCAACATCACCAAAGGAAGCGGGCTGTCAGATTTCTTCCGTCTGCTACTTGACCACATGGCCCCACGCAAGCGAAAGACGCTCCACGACAAGGAAGGATTCAAAGCCTTCAAGAAGGCACTGAGAATGAATGTCCGCCAGCATGGACAGGTGCTGAACAACAACAGCCTTGGCATTACGCTGCACAGACTCATCGACAAGACATAATCATTTTTACAACATTTTGCTACATTTTTACAGCATTTCTGCTTGTTTGTTGTAAACCGACAAAAATATTCACCTCCATAAGCCATTGATTTTCAAAGTTCTGAAAGCAAATTTCAGGAACATCAAAAATACAACATAGATACAACATTTTGCACACTTCCCAAAAACGTGTTTCCTTTGCATCGTCGGAACCAAGAGAGGCACCTGTTGCAGCACCCCTGCAAGCCAACCCGCCGGTGTTGTGCAAGCCGGGAAAAAGCAAGGTTGAACCAAAGGCTATGGTTTTGTTCAGCAAAGGCTATGGTTTTGTTCAGCAAAAGCTA
>CAJOQT010000041.1 GCA_905236875.1 uncultured Prevotella sp.
CAACACTTAACGCAGCACAGATGGATTTCCTTCAGTTGCTGGGGCACATCAAAACCATAGAGGAACTGGAAGAATTAAGTCAGGTCGTCAGTGATTTCTACGCTCGCAAGGCCGAGGAAGGCATGAATCGCCTCTGGGAAACTGGCCAGTGGAGCAAGGAGAAAGACGAGGAAATGATGAGAACACATCTTCGCACGCCATACAAATATGCAAAGTAATAAGATAGTCCTTGATACGAACTGCCTATTGGTATCCATATCAAAGTATGGTGAAGCATATCCTGTGTGGCGGGGGTTCCTTGACGGCCGTTACACGCTCTGTGTTTCGACGGAAATCCTTGAGGAATATGAGGAATCATAGGGAGCATGACCACGCCCGAAATTGCACGGAATGTGGTTGATGCCATTTTGAAACGCAAGAATGTGGAGCGCACCGACCCTTACTTCCACTGGAACCTCATCACCGCAGACCCCGACGACAACAAGTTCGTGGACTGCGCCTTTGCCACCGGAGCCACCTACATCGTGTCCGACGATTCGCACTTCAACGTCCTGCGCGATATCACATTCCCCCAACTGCTGGTGCTCAGGCTGAAAGAGTTTCTTGAGACGTTGCAGAAGGAAGAGAAATAAAAGCCCCCCATAACCCCATAAATAGGAGAATGCGCTCGACCTCTGGTCGCTTGCTACTGAAGGGACGCAAGAACATTAAAAACAACAATATGACTACACGAAACATTCTGCATGCGGCATCCAGGATGCTGCGGCACGCAAAAACGAAACACCCTACCGCCCGTTGCAGGCGACTAGTTATCACCCTGCTCCTCATGCTGCTCACTACGGCCACGACGTGGGCTGACTCATTAGGCACACTCACGCTGGGCGCAAACAATCTGAACCTCCCAGGGTCAGATGGCAATTCATTGTCTTATACTTATACTTTCACGCCGACCGAGAATGGAACATACCGTTTCTGGTCGGAAAGCGCAACCTCGCTGGGGTATGCCCAGGTGCAACTTTATGTCCAGTCCTACGGAAGCACTGATTTTTATGACGATGAGCCATCAGAAGGCCACTTCGACTGTCAGGGGGAATTGACCGCCAATGTGGAGTATGAATTAGTATTTAATGTCATTCATGCAGTGGGTGACATTACGGTGCATATCGAGAAAATTGACCCCAGCGTCCTCACATTGGGCGAGAATACGGTGGCATTCCCCTATAATGAAGAATTCACTTGCACGTTCACGCCGACAGAGAGCGGCAATTATCATTTCTACACCGATGATACATACGCGGACACAATGATTACCATCAACAATGGTGAAGAATGTATAGGCGGTGACGATGATAGTGGCAATGAAAAAAGCTTCGACTGCACCGTAGCCTTGGAAGGAGGAACAACTTATACGTTGGTGTTACGTTCCTTCAATTACAGTGGATACTTAACCGTTACCATCGAAAAGGTCAGTAGCTCCACTCCTGACCCCGATCCTGATCCTGACCCAAATCCAGACCCCGATCCCACGACTCTCACTGTTGGCGACAACACCGTGACTATGGTGAGCCTAGAGACAGTTACGCGGACTTTCACGCCGACAGTCAGCGGCTATTACCGTTTCTATTCCTCAGGTACTATCGACACCAAAATTACCATCAAAGACGGTGACACTACACTTGGCTACGATGACGACAGCGGCGACGGCAACAACTTCGACTACACCACAAACACAGTGCTGACGAGCGGACACACCTACACACTGGAACTCTATGCATATGCGTTTGAAGGTTCCGGTGACGTGACCGTCACTATCGAGAAGGTGGCTATCAGCAGCTTAAGCCTTGGCGATAACTTGGTTCCATTCACAGAGGGCGAAACCACCACGCTCACCTTCACTACGTCAGAAGAAGGCAGCTATCGTTTCTACTCCACTGGCGATGCGGTCGATACCAAAATCACAATCCAACAAGGTGGAGCCGGAACAATTGGCAGCGATGACAACAGCGGCGACGGCAACAACTTCGACTGCACAGTACCTTTGTCGTGGGGAACACAATTCACCGTAGAGTTGTATTCTAACAGCGGCACGGGCGACGTAGCGGTTACCATTGAAAAGGTAGCGGATCCCGACCCGATAACGGTGTACTTCCAATGTACTGCCGAGGACTGGACGCAGCCATACGTCCGCTACTTTGACAGCTCATACAATAACGACGTCATCTGCATGACCTCCGTATCCAGCAACATCTGGACGGCAGAGATTCCTTTTTATTCTGAACGTTTCTGGTTCAGCAAGGACGACACCTACAACGACGAGACACGAACGACGATGATGACGACCGACGAAACGACCTATCCCGTCGCCGCTATGAAAAACAGTACAGAGTCCTTTGGGCGATACTTCATCGGCAATGCCAACCCCTTCATCTACTCCATCAATATCAGTCCTGCATCAAACGGCACCATAACCGCAAAACTATATGGTCAGGATGAACCATGGAGCACCGGCTATGCCTATAACGATTGGATCACGTTGACCCTGACACCCGCAACGGGGTACAGCATCGGCACGGTGAGCTACAACGACGGCAGCGAGGATCATGAGATTACAGCTGATCCGAGCGGCAACTATGGTTTCAGAATGCCCACCAGCAACGTCACCGTCAGCGCCACGTTCACCAAGGTCAGCAGCTACTACATAGTCAGCACCATAACCGACTGGCAAATAGATTCCAACTACCAACTGGTCAAGAACACAGAAGCCGATTCCGAAGAGTATATGATCCAGAACGTGCCGCTGACCACCAGCGACCAGTTCAAGGTGGTGTATTACGATGCCAATACTGGCAACTGGTCGTGGTTCCCCGAGGGCATGGGCAACAACTACGGTGAAAACGGCGAGATAACCTCTGATGGCATCTACGACATTTACTTCCGTCCAAACTATGACGGCGGCGACGACTGGTTCTACAACTGCATCTATGCAGCATGGCTCGATGAAACAGTCGATGTCGATGTAACCTTCGCTCCCGAAGGCTTCGCCACCTATTATAATAATATGTGTGACGTTATCCTGCCCGAGGGCGTCAAGGCCCGCATCGTCACCAGCAAGGGTGACAGCGAAGGAGCCCTGACCTACGAAACCATCGCCGACGGTGACGACAGCAGTAATAACATCATTCCCGCAGGAACTGCCGTGATGCTGCAGACCGCTGCCAGCGACGCTGCGCAGCAGAAGACGCTCACGCTGTCGGCCAAGGCTGCAGCAGCCTACACGGGTACCAACCTGCTGCACGGCAGCGACTACCAGACCACGACCACCGGCGGAGCGAAGTACTACAAGCTGACGTACAACACCTCCGGTCAGAACTTCGGATGGTACTGGGGTGCAGAAAATGGCGCTGCCTTCACCATCCCGGGTCACAAGGCCTGGCTGGCTCTGCCCGCATCGGCCGCTCCAACCTTCTTCGGACTGCCGGACTACGAAACGACGGGGGTAACCCCCCTCTTATCCCCCGAGGGGGAAGATGAAGGAGCCTCCCCTCGGGGAGGTCTGGTGGGGGTCTCTTGGTACACCCTCGACGGGCGCAAGCTTAACGGCAAGCCCACCGCGAAGGGACTGTATATTTATAATGGGAAAAAGGTTGCGATTAAGTGAGAGAAGTGAGAGCTCGCTCTCACTTCCGAGCGTGAGCAAGCTCGAGCGAAGCTCAAGGTTGCAATCAAGTAAAACCCCTCTCCTGACCTCCCCCGAGGGGGAGGAAAGGGGAGACCCAATTTCACACAGAAAACACAGAAAGCACGGAAATAATAATTTCTGGTTAATTTCTGGCAATTTCTTTCTAAAAAGAACAAAGTTTAAAGCAAGATGAAAAAGAGATATTTGATTCCTCAGACAATAGTCGTCAAGATACAGCAGCCGCTGTTGCAGGCTGTCAGCCCCGGCAA
>CAJOQT010000042.1 GCA_905236875.1 uncultured Prevotella sp.
CGTGAGCATTAGACTTTTACTCTTGGTGCCTCATCTAATTTGCCGATTTTCAGAGACAAGAATAGAAAGCTAACGCTTCTTATCTATTTGTCTTTTGTCTGTTATTTATTCATACGCAATCTATCTTGAGGGTTACACATTATTTGTTATCCCACTGTTCCCAGTCGGTTTCAGCAAGATACTTGAGAATATACTTCTTTAACTCGACAATATCACCATGAATGACTGCCCAAACCGTGTCGTTATCAACTTGGAAATACTCATGAACAAGGAAGTTACGCATGTTGGAGATGGGACGCCATTCTACTTCAGGATGAGTTTCCTTGAACAAAGGAGTAAGCATATTGACTGCTTCACCAATAATCTCGATATTCTTCACAATACCATAATATCTGAGAACATCGGCCTCCAACTCTTCTCTTGACAGGCTTCCAGCATACTTCTCTAAGCGTTCAATAGCTTCGAGGATATGCTCTAAACGGGTTTTATCTCTAAGAGGCTCTCTCATAAATCAGGATTTTATCGCGGTCGGCACTCTCACGGGCAAAAGGCTTTAGGCCTTTAACTGTAACGAGGTCAACCTCAAGATTTAATAGCTCTTGCAGGTCGAGATGCATACCACTGAGCTTGAACAATCCAACAGACTTATCGGGCTGAATCAGTATGTCGATATCCGAGTCTGCCGTCTGTTCACCACGGGCAAAAGAGCCAAAGAGCCATGCTTTCATGACGGGCTGCGTCTTGAAGTATTCGGCTATCTGCTGTGTTATCGTCTGTGTACTCATTGCCTGACTATTTGATATTTATCGGTGCAAATATAAAAAAATACTTCCAATATTCCAAAGAAAAAGGATAAAAAGATAAAATAATTGTGGATTTCAGAGCTTTGGAAATGGGATTTTCCGTATTCCTTTGGCGGTTTGCTCATTTATTTGTAATTTTGCGGCACAAACCGCGAAACTCGGCAGTGCCTTGGACTGTCCAATAAAGATTATGTCATATGAATGAAAAGATGATTCCTACCGAGCGAGTTTTCAGCATTTTTAGCGAGCTGAACAAGATTCCGCGTCCTTCACATCATGAGGAGCGAGTGGCCGACTATCTGTGCCAGTTTGCAGAACGTCTGAATCTGGCGTATGAACGCGACAAAGAGAACTGCGTGGTGATACGCAAACCTGCCAGCAAGGGATATGAGGAGCATGAGCCCATTGTGCTGCTTAACCACATGGATATGGTGTGCGTGGGCATGAGCGATCCTTTGAATACTCCTATTGAACCCTACATAGAGAATGGCTGGATGCGGGCTCGCGGTACGTCGCTCGGAGCCGATAATGGCATAGGCCTGTCGATGGCACTGGCAGTACTCGAAGATGACAGAATCGAGCATCCGGCTCTGGAAGTCATCACAACGACCAATGAAGAAGACGGCATGTCGGGAGCATCACAGCTGAGCAAGGATTTCCTGAAGGGCCGAAAAGTCATCAACCTTGACTCTGAGGATTACGACACCATCACGACGGGTGCCGCAGGAGCCTGCTTGCAGTTCCACCGCATACCCATGAAGCGTGAGCCGGCACCTGAAGACAGAAGTTGGTATCGCATCCGCATAGAGGGAGGACTGGGCGGACACTCTGGTGTTGACATCAACAAAGGGCGTTGTAGTGCCGTGATTCCCGTTAAGCGTTACCTCGAAATCGCCAACAAGACTGCTGGCATCAGTATTGCCAACATTGAAATAGGCGAAGCCAATGCCTCGATTGCCTCGAAGGGCGAGATAATTGTCGGCCTTGGCCCGGAATCTTCTGTTGAGAATGAGAAGAAAGCGCTCAACGAGCTCAACGAATGGCTACGTGAGGCATTTGGAGACACCGACCCGAACATCGTATGCTGTATTGAGGCGTGCGAAGAACAGGATACGGTCATACCTGCTAACGCTATATCGTCATTGTTGTCAGGTTTGGATGTCGTACCGAATGGCGTGGTAAAGATGAGCGACGCGATGCCAGGCACCGTAGAGACCTCGAATAACGTAGGGCGAATTTCGACGGCGGCAGACCACATCTTTGTATCTACGCATACACGCAGCTTCATCGACGACGATATGGCGGCGCTGAGTAAACAGATTGCCGACGTCTTCAAGAAACAAGGTGCCGAATCTGAAGTCGTGATGTCGGCCCCAGCATGGCAGGAGAATCAACAGTCGCCTTTCCTGCAATTGGTCAGCAATACGTTCCAGGATGTGCTGGGCTGGCGTCCGCGTATGGTGGCTATGCACTTTGTGCTCGAAGCAGGATTCTTTGTGCAGCATTATCCAGGCATTCAGATTGCCAGTATTGGTCCTCGTATCGTGGAACCTCACTCAACAAGTGAACGAGTCGAACTCTCAACCATAGAAGATATCTGGAAAGTTCTCATAGAGCTCTTAAAGCGATTATGATGGGATTAATGAGAAGGTGTTCGAGGATCCGTGCCTTTTGAGCTCAGACGTTCATCAGTTCGCTCATCACCATATCGCTGACAAAGAGCCCCTTGCGAGTAAGGACTATACGAGAACCGTCAAGCTTGAGCAGCCCGTCGTCCAAGAAACGGCGGGCGTTTTTCATGCAATAGTCACGCTGCTCGTCGGGTAGGGTAGTGAGGTCCAATCCTTCGCAAGTGCGAAGTGCTACGGTAATGCGATCGTTGTAGCGTGTCCATCCCACAATCTCTTCACTGTCCTCTATGGGCGATTGTCCGTTTTCTACACGACGGATGTACTCCTTCAGGTCGGCGATGTTCCACGAGCGATGATGTCCGTCGTAGGAATGGGCAGCGGCACCCAGTCCGATGTACGGTACATCATTCCAGTAACTGCTATTGTGTTGCGAGCGGTAGCCGTGCTTGGCAAAGTTAGAGATTTCGTAATGTTCGTAGCCAGCGGCTGCCAGGCGGTCTGTCAGCAGTTCGTACATCGCTCGCTCTAACTCTTCAGACCCACCTAAATCCTCCCTGTCGAGTGAGGACTTTAATTCTCCCCCTAAACAGGGGGAGTCAGAGGGGGTCTTTATCATCTCATAGAGCACCGTTCCCTCTTCAATCATCAGGCAGTAGGCAGAGAGATGTTCCACGTTCAGGGCTATTGCTGCATCAATGTCGCGTTCCCAGTCAGACAGGCTCTCACCTGGGAAGCCATACATCAGGTCGATGCTGATGTTCAGGATGCCTGCTCGTCGTAACCGTTCTACGGCCTTCGTGACCTGTTGTGTCGTGTGGCGACGGTTCAGGAATCGCAGCCGCTGGTCGTCGAAAGTCTGTGCGCCCATGCTCACGCGGTTGATGGGAAGCTGTGACAATGCCTCGGCATATTCCTCCGTCACGTCGTCAGGGTTACACTCGATGGTGACTTCAAGCCTCCTTCCGTCCCCCTCCAAAGAGAGGGGGAGCCGGTACACCTTATTAATATATAAAAAGAGCTGTTCCAGCTGCCTGACGGTCAATTGGCTCGGTGTTCCGCCTCCAAAGTAAACGGTCTCGATACTTCCCATCTTTTTGGAGGGGAGTGAGGCGATGCTTTCCATCTCACGGCATACTGCATCTACGTAACGTTGACGCAGATCCAGCAAGGTCGTTGAGTAGAATGCACAGTACGTACAACGGCTCCTGCAGAATGGGATATGAATATATAGTCCTGCCACTTTTGGGGGACAAAGATAATGCTTTCTTTGGAAATATTCCTAATTTTGCTTAATATTTGGTGCTTTTTCTTGGTGCTTTGACGAATTGTTTGTAATTTCGGGCACTTTTTGCGACAGGATGCGTCTCTGATGTGTCCGAAAGGGAGTGATTAGTAATATAATAAACCTAAAATAAGTAAATATGAAAATTTATCAAACTAACGAGATCAAGAACATTGCACTCATTGGCAGTGCGGGTAGCGGCAAGACCACTCTTGCCGAAGCAATGCTTTTCGAAGCTGGTATCATTAAGCGTCGTGGCACGGTAGAAGGCAAGAATACCGTCAGCGACTATTTCCCCGTAGAGCAGGAATACGGTTATTCCGTCTTCTCGACAGTCTTCCATACGGAATGGAACGGCAAGAAGCTCAACATCATCGACTGCCCGGGCAGTGACGACTTCGTAGGCGGTGCTATCACGGCACTGAATGTCACCGACCAGGCCCTTATCCTCGTCAACGGACAGTATGGTCCTGAGGTGGGTACGATGAATGCATTCCGTAACACGGAAAAGCTGAAGAAGCCTGTTATCTTCCTGGTTAACCAGCTTGACCGCGACAACTGCGACTTCGACCAGATCCTGGGTCAGCTGCGCGAGATCTACGGTCCCAACTGCGTTCCCGTACAGTATCCTATCGCTACTGGTGCCGGTTTCAACAGCGTCATTGACGTGCTGCTGATGAAGAAGTATTCCTGGAAGCCCGAAGGTGGCGCTCCTATCATCGAGGATATTCCTGCCGACCAGCTGGACAAGGCCAAGGAGATGAAGGCTGCCCTCGTCGAGGCCGCTGCTGCCGGTGACGACGAACTGATGGAGAAGTTCTTCGAGACAGAGGACCTTACAGAAGACGAGATGCGTGAGGGTATCCGCAAGGGTCTGGTGACACGTTCCATCTTCCCCGTATTCTGCGTATGTGCAGGTCGTGACATGGGTGTTCGCCGTCTGATGGAGTTCCTTGGCAATGTGGTTCCGTTCGTCAGCGAGATGCCTGTTGTGAAGAATACGGCAGGAACGGATATTCCGGCTGATGCCTCTGCTCCCACATCGCTTTACTTCTTCAAGACGGGTGTCGAGCCTCACATCGGTGAAGTGTCTTATTTCAAGGTGATGAGTGGTTCTGTGAAGACCGGCGACGACCTGACCAATGCCGACCGTGGTTCGAAGGAGCGCATCGGAACGCTGTATGCATGTGCCGGTGCCAACCGTATCCAGGTTGATGAGCTGGTAGCTGGCGACATCGGCTGCACGGTGAAGCTGAAGGACGTGAAGACTGGCAATACGCTGAATGGCAAGGAAGTTGATTACAAGTTCGACTTCATCAAATATCCTAACTCGAAGTTCTCTCGTGCCATCAAGGCTGTCAATGAGAGTGAGACTGAGAAGATGATGGCTGCCTTGCAGAAGATGCGTCAGGAAGACCCGACATGGGTTGTTGAACAGTCGAAGGAGCTTCGTCAGATTATCGTTCATGGTCAGGGTGAGTTCCACCTGCGTACCCTGAAGTGGCGTATGGAGAACAACGAGAAGATCCAGATAGAATATCAGGAGCCGAAGATTCCTTATCGTGAGACCATTACGAAGATGGCCCGTGCCGACTACCGTCACAAGAAGCAGTCGGGTGGTGCCGGACAGTTTGGTGAGGTGCATCTGATTCTGGAGCCTTACACCGAGGGTATGCCCGATCCGACGTCGTTCACCATCAACGGTCAGGAGTTCAAGATGAACATCAAGGGCAAGGAAGAGAAAGACCTGGAATGGGGTGGCAAGCTCGTATTCATCAACAGCGTTGTGGGCGGTGCCATCGATACACGCTTCATGCCCGCTATCCTGAAGGGTGTGATGGAGCGTATGGAACAGGGTCCGTTGACCGGCTCTTATGCCCGTGACGTCCGCGTCATCGTCTATGACGGTAAGATGCACCCCGTTGACTCCAATGAACTCTCGTTCATGCTGGCAGCACGTAACGCCTTCTCTGCAGCCTTCAAGGAGGCAGGCCCGAAGGTGCTGGAGCCTATCTATGACCTGGAGGTTCTCGTGCCCGCCGACTACATGGGTGACGTGATGAGTGACCTGCAGGGTCGTCGTGCCATCATTATGGGTATGGACTCTGAGGCAGGTTATCAGAAGCTCAATGCCAAGATTCCTCTGAAGGAACTGGCCAGCTACTCCATTGCCCTCTCTTCGCTGACTGGTGGCCGTGCATCGTTCACCACAAGCTTCTCCAGCTACGAGCTCGTTCCGAACGATATCCAGCAGGAGCTGATCAAGCAGCATGAGGCTGAGATGAAGGAAGAGGATTAATATCTTCTCAATCTGTAAATTAAGGGAAGCTTAGGCATCGGCCATGCTTCCCTTAAACGACTAAACAAGACAAGGATAAAAAGACATCATCCATTAATTTATCAGCTTATGAACAAGAAAGTATTATCGATTACGATGTGCCTGTTGATGGCGGTGTTTACCGACATGGCAGCTCAGGGAATTTTCTCGCGTATAGGCAAGCGTGTCCAGAATCGTATTGAGAATCGTGTCAACCAGACCATCGACAATGCCGTTGACGGAGCTGTTGACGATGCTGCCAATGCTGCGACTGATGTGGTGACGGGCGATGGTGACGAGCCTGTGGTGGCTGATCCGGAAGGAACGGCTGAAGAACCCGTAACCGCTGAGGCTGGTGCTGTGAAGAACGACTTCAAGCGCGGTAGCGTCATCATGTTCCAGGACGACCTGGCTGGTGAGCAGGTGGGCGAATTCCCCTCGAAGTGGGATCTCGTTCGCGGTAATGCCGAGGTGGCCACCATCAACGGAGTGAAGTGTATTGCCCTTGTTGATGGCGACGGATGGATAACACCGTTGGTCAAGGGAGGCATCAAGAACTACTTGGGCGATGAGTTCACTGTGGAGTATGACATGCTGTTCGACGACCGTCCCAAGGACGGAGCACCAAGCATTGAGCTCGACATCATGAACGAGAACGAGCGTCATGACCATGAGTTGTTTACTATAACCTATTATATGGGATATGACAAGCAGACCATAGACTGCGACTACGTACGTCCTGATGCTGAAGGCTTTACTGACAGACAGGGTCATTCCACAGCGCGTGACGTCTGTGTCATTAACGATGCTCGCTGGCACCACTTTGCTCTGTCGTTCAACAAGCGTGCCATCAAGTTCTATGTCGATGGCAAGCGTGTCATCAACGTGCCGAACGCCAAGGCGGGGGCAGGCTGGCTGACGCTGTGGTCCGGTCACATGGATCAGCGTCCTACATACGTCAAGAACATCGTCATTGCCAAAGGTGCCGTTGATCTCTATGAGCGTAACGCCACTGATATGTCGGCTGTGGAGCGTGCCATTGCCGAGACGGGTAAGTTCGTGACCAACAATATCCTGTTCGAGACGGGTAAGGCAGAGTTGAAGCCGGAGTCGATGGCTGAGATTCAGAAGATTGCCGACTACATGAAGAAGAATCCAAGTGTTCGCTTTGAGGTTCAGGGACATACCGACAATCAGGGTTCTGACGCTGTCAACGACCCGCTGTCACAGGCTCGTGCCGAGGCAGTGGTGAAGGCACTTGTCGGTCTGGGTTGCGACGAGTTCAACCTGCGTGCCGTAGGTAAGGGCTCGCATGAGCCTGTGGCTCCCAACACTACTGACGAGGGACGTGCCAAGAACCGCCGCGTGGAGTTCATCAAGAAGTAAAGCGCGAACATTGTAGTTTATCAGACACAAAGAGGGTGACCGATTGGTCACCCTCTTTGTGTCTGGATCAGGCGGCAGAACCGCCTGACGCACTTTATCATCTGGCAGGCGAACCGCCTGCACTTATCTACTTGATCAGCTCGATGCTTCGTTTGAGGAACTTGTCGAGTGCCTCACCTTTCAGCATACCGTTCTGCAACAGGGCCAGGTCGATGAGCTGGTGAACGATGTCGTTCTGCTTGCCGTAGTCGGCGAGTATCTGCTGACGCTTGTCCTTCTGTTCCTGAACGGCCTTCTCGGTATTGGCCTTGTCGTCTTTCTCCTCCTGAGTCAGCTCGTCGGCTTTCTTCTTCTCCTGTGCCTGACGAATGGCGGCCAGACGTGCCTCCAGTCCCTTGAGTTCAGCCTCGATGGGTTTGAGGGGTTCTGTAGTGTTTGCCTGATAGTCGTCGATGACTTTCTTCACCAGTGTGTGGTCGGCATTGAGCACCAGACTGTAGGAGTCGGGCATCTGTGCGTAGAAGTTCATGCCAGCCTGGTAACGGCTCATCTCCTTCATGCGGCGCATGTACTCACTCTGTGTGATAATGACAGGCTGTTGCTTCTCACCCAGGTTCTGCACCTCGACGTAGAAGTCGGCCTTCTCCATCTTAGGCAGCTGTGAGCGGAATACCTGTGACAAATTGTCAGCCACATCATGGTCGAGTGTTGTGCGTGGTGCATCCTCCTTCAGGATGAGGCGGTCGATGATGTCGCTATCGACACGGGTGAACCTCGATTTCTCCAGCTTCTGCTCCAGCATCTGGAATGTAGGCACGTCCAACTGTCCGTCGGCTATGAGTATGCTGTAGCCCTTTGCCTTGGCAGCCTCGATATACGAATACTGTTCCTCCTTGTCAGTGGCATAGAGATAGATCAGCGTGTCCTCCTTGTCCTTCTGCTCGCCTTCTATGAGCGTCTTGTACTCATCGAGGGTGAAGTACTTGCCTTCCGTGTCCTTCAGCAGCACAAACTCCTTGGCACGATCGTAGAACGAGTCTTCGCTCAGCATGCCGTAGTTGATGAAGAGTTTCAGGTCGTCCCATTTCTCCTCGTATTGCTTGCGGTCCTCCTTGAAGAGCGAGAGCAGGCGGTCGGCCACCTTCTTGGTGATATAGGTGGAGATCTTCTTCACCTCACGGTCGCTTTGCAGATAGCTTCGGCTCACGTTCAGGGGAATGTCGGGCGAGTCAATGACACCATGCAGCAATGTCAGGAACTCAGGTACGATACCTTCCACCTGGTCGGTCACGAAGACCTGGTTGCAGTACAGCTGTATCTTATTGCGCTGCAGGTCGATATTCGATTTGATTCGAGGGAAGTACAGAATACCTGTCAGGTTGAACGGATAATCGACGTTGAGGTGAATCCAGAACAGCGGCTCGTCCTGCATGGGGTAGAGTGTACGGTAGAACTTCTGGTAGTCCTCGTCCTTCAGCGTCGAAGGTGCCTTGGCCCACATCGGGTCGCTGTCGTTGATGACATTGTCCTCCTCCGTGTCCTGCATCTTGCCGTCTTTCCATTCCTGTTTCTTGCCGAAGACAATGGGTACTGCCATGAACTTGCAGTACTTCGTCAGGAGCTGCTGAATCTTGTCCTTCTCCAGGAACTCCTTGCAGTCGTCATCCAGATAGAGGATGATGTCTGTTCCGCGCTCGTCACGCTCTGCGTCACTGATCTCGTAGGCAGGACTGCCGTCGCAGCTCCACTTCACAGCCTTCGCATCGTCGCGGTAGCTCTTGGTGATGATTTCAACCTTCTTGGCTACCATGAAGGACGAATAGAATCCCAGTCCGAAGTGACCGATAATCTGGTTTGCATTGTCCTTGTACTTCTCCAGGAAGTCGTTCACGCCCGAGAAGGCTATCTGGTTGATATACTTGTCAATCTCCTCTTCGGTCATGCCGATACCGTGGTCGCTGACGGTGATGGTTTCCTTATCCTTGTCGAGGCTGATGCGAACGCTCAGGTCACCCTCCTCACCCTTGAATTCACCCTGCTGCTGGAGGGTTTTCAGCTTCTGTGTGGCATCGACGGCGTTGCTCACCATCTCACGCAGGAATATCTCATGGTCGCTGTAGAGAAACTTTTTGATGACGGGGAAGATGTTCTCTGTCGTAACCCCGATGTTACCTTTTTGCATAATTCTTGTCGTTTTTATTGTCAACTTTATACCCCATAATAGCAAATTCCGTGCCATGTTTTTTGTCATGTTATAAATAATATGTATATTTGCACCCAAATATTAATCAAATAAAACGACTTATGAAAAGAAATATGCTTTTTGCCTTGTTGCTCCTGGCCTTGATGGGCTGTTCGCTGCCTGCTGCTGCCCAGCTGCCTGCTGTCACGCTGAAGACCATTGACGGTCAGGCGGTGCGTACTGACACCTTGTCAAATGGAGGCAAGCCGTTCATCATCGACTTCTTTGCCACATGGTGTAAGCCTTGTAACCGTGAGCTTGATGCCATCAGCGAGGTGTATGAGGACTGGCAGACAGAGACGGGCGTTAAGATCTTTGCCATTTCCATCGACCAGGCACAGAACATCCACAAGGTGAAGCCGCTGGTTGACAACAGCGGATGGGAATACGAGGTATTGCTCGATCCCAATAGTGAACTGCGTCAGGCGCTTGGCATCCAGGTGATTCCTTTTGTGCTGATCTGCGACGGTCAGGGAACTATTGTCTATCGGCATTCCGGCTATACCGACGGTGCCGAGATGGAACTGATTGAGAAGGTACGTGAACTTATTAAGTGACAAGTGACAAGAGACAAGTGATAAGTGAAAAGTTTAGAATGAGGAGAATGAACAAGATATGGTCAGGCTATAAGTGGTCGGAATGTAAATGGTTATTACCCTTTTGCCTTTTCACCCTTTTGCCTTTGTCTGCTGAAGCCCAGGTGACGCTGTCGGGTAGCATACAGAGTGACGTGCTGGTTCCGCAGAACGACGAGACCATAGGAGCGGAGAAGACGGAGGACCTGCAAACCAACACCTATGCCACGCTGCAACTGACCAGCAAGTATGTTGAGGCAGGAGCACGGTTGGAGTATCTGGAACACCCGCTGCCTGGCTTTGAGAAGGACTTCAAAGGCTGGGGTGTGCCTTACTTCTTTGTGAAAGGCAAGCTGGACTGTGCAGAACTGACGCTCGGCTCGTTCTACGAACAATTCGGCTCAGGTTTTATCCTCCGCACCTACGAGGAACGTTCGTTAGGCATCGACAACTCCCTATTGGGCGGACGTCTGGTCGTCAAACCCACCGACGGTGTGACCATCAAGGCCTTGGCTGGTCGTCAGCGCCGTTACTTCGACTGGAATAAGGCGCTGGTCAGCGGTGCAGATGCCGAGATCAGTATCGACGAGTGGATACCTTCGCTTAAGCAGGGCAATACACATGTCACGCTGGGTGCATCATGGGTTAACCGCTACGAGAACGACGATGTCTCCGTCTTTGCCGATGCTACCCACAGGGTGAACTTCCCTAAGTATGTCAATGCCTGGGATGTCAGGCTCAATCTTAACAGCGGCCCCTGGAGCATGCTGGCAGAATATGCACAGAAGACCGACGATCCATCGTATGCCAACGGCTACATCTTCCGTAAGGGAACGGTGACCATGCTCTCCGGCTCTTACTCGAAGAAGGGACTCAGTGTCTTGCTGCAGGCCAAGCGCAGCGAGAACATGTCGTTCAAGAGCACCATCGACCCCACGAAGGCCATAGGCATTTCATCGTACATCAACCACCTGCCTGCCTTCACGCTCGACCAAACCTACGCTTTGGCTGCCCTCTATCCATACGCCACGCAACTGGCAGACGGCGAGTGGGCTTATCAGGCCGAGCTGGGTTATAATTTCAAGCGCAAGACACCTCTGGGCGGCAAGTACGGCATGACCGTCAAGCTGAATTACAGCTATGTACGTGCCATTCAGCGCGACTTTGTCAATGGCGGTTCATATACCACGCTGGCAGGCAATACAATCCTTGCCGGCACTGACGGCTATACGTCGTCGTTCTTCAAGTGGGGTGACGACACCTATTATCAGGACCTGAATATTCAGCTGACCAGGAAGATGAGCAAGGACTTCAAGCTCTTCCTGATGTATATGAACCAGCGTTACAACAAGACAATTATCGAGGGACACGGTGGTATGATACACAGCAACATCTTCGTGGCCGACGGCAAGTACCAGCTGTCACCCAAGACAACCCTACGTGGCGAGCTGCAGTATCTGGCTACGGCCGACGATCAGGGCGACTGGGCCTACGGATTGCTGGAGCTCTCGCTGGTTCCTCATTGGATGATTACGCTCAGCGATATGTATAATGTGGGGGAAACCCATATTCACTATTATCAGGGACTGCTGACCTACAATACGGGTGCCCATCGCATTCAGCTGGGCTATGGACGCACACGTGCCGGTTACAACTGTGCCGGCGGTGTCTGTCGCTATGTTCCTGCCAGCCGAGGCCTGACGCTGGCGTATAACTACAACTTTTGACCTTTGACACTCAAGAATAGACATGAACAGAACAACGAGATATATGAACGGGAAGGGTAAGGTGAAAGCCTTTTTACCTTTTTACCTCTTTACCCTTTTACTTTTCTCTACTGCCTGCAGCAACATCAGCGAGGACGAGCGTCTCATCTATGTCAAGCCCGCTCCCGTCAACCGTCAGGTGCTCATCGAGGACTTTACGGGTCAGCGCTGTGTGAACTGTCCGAATGCCAGCGATGAGATAGTCCGTCTGCAGCAGCAGTATGGTGCGGAAAATATCATTGCCGTAGCTATCCATTCCGGTCCGTTGGCCTTTTATACCAACAACCGTTTCCTCGGCCTGCGTACAGAGACGGGCGACGAGTACTACGACTATTGGAAGGTAGAGTACCAGCCGGCAGGAATGGTTGACCGTCATGAGGTCGTGGGTTTCTCATCGTGGGGTGCCATGATACACGATGAACTACAGAAGACGGCATCTGTCGAGATAGTCATTGGTGCCGACCAGGAAAACGGTAGCCTGAAGTTGACAACGACTATCAAGGGTATTGACGGTGATACGTCAGGCAAGCTTCAGCTATGGATCGTAGAAGACAACATTACCGCCTTCCAGCTGATGCCCGACGGTACACGTAACGACGAGTATGTGCATCAGCATGTGTTCCGTGCTGCCGTCAATGGTACTTGGGGTGAGGATCTCAGTGTCAGGGAAGGGGAGACCGTAAGCAGGAGTCATGTCATGAAACTCTCAGATGACTGGAAGACCGATAACTTGTCCGTAGTGGCTTTCGTCTATGACCAGACAGGTGTGAGACAAGTGGCAAGGATGAAACTGATGAATAGTTAAATAAAAATAATATGCGTATGAAGAAACAATTACTCATGACAGCGGCTATCCTGCTTCTGACAGTAGTCGCACAGGCACAAACCTTTGAGTTCCGCTATCATGGCGAGGCTATTCCTGATGGCGGCATGGTGACCATTCCGGCCGTCGAAGATGATTTCGGTTTTGGTGAACTATGGTGTGAGACCAACCCCAGTGACAATCCTAACAACGGACTGATTCTGAAGCTCCTTTCCGGTACCTCAGCTGAAGGCGAGGCTTCTTTGTCTATCGACCACAACACGCTGAATGCAACGACCATTAAGTGGTGCATGGGAGGTGCATGTATGATTATGAAGGACGACATGCTCACCAAGGACTTTACAGTGACCAACGGTAGCGTCCAGGTACAGTTCGATGCTGACGACTGCAAGAGCAAGGGCTACCTGCTCGCCTCGCTGACTGCCACCATCGGCAGCGAGACCCACTCGGTGACCATTCAGTTCACCAACGGAGAGAGTGCGCCGCCGGCAGTCACTCGCCGCGTAGTTGTCGAGGAGTTCACGGGAACTGGTTGTGGCTACTGTCCTCGTGGTATTGTTGGCAGAGAGAAGCTCCGTAGTGAGTATGACGACCTCTATGTGGGCATTGTCCTCCATCAGTATGGATCGGGTGACCCAATGGCTATTGCCCGCGACAGTTATGCCAGTCTTACCTTCACAGGAGCACCTCAGTGTATGATAAACCGTCGTAATACCGTTGACCCGTATAATGGAAGCGGTAATGGAATCATTAACGACTTTGCTGCCGAACTGGCCACTCCGACATCAGCTGGCATTGAGGTAGAAGCCAAATGGAATGCAAGCCAGACAAAGGTAGATGCCAAGGCTACCGTTCAGTCGCTTGTCGATGGTGCCGACTATAACATCGAGTACGTCCTTATCGGTGATGGTATCACAGGAAGTGAATTCAAGCAGAAAAACTACTATTACAATAGAACGGATCTGGCTGCCGACCTTGCTGTCTTTGGTGCTGGAGGTCAGTATGGCCAGCAAGAGGTCAACCTCGTTTTCAACGATGTAGCCCTGAGCAGTTCCTACGTTTCTGGTGTCAACCAGGCTGCCAAGCTCACCAACCTGTCAAGTTCCGAGCCCGTCGTCAGCCAATATACGCTGGGCCTGCCCACCAATGAGACGCTGCTGAATGCTATTGACAAGAATCAGGTATATGTTGCCGCACTCCTTGTCGATGATAGCGGTATCATCGTCAACGCTGCAAAGGCCAAGGTGCAGGGTTCTGCCGGCATCATCGCTCCCAACGCTCTGCCAAATCATCAGGGAGACATGAACTATTACACCCTTGACGGTCGTCGCGTTGATAACCCCGCCAAGGGCGTGTACATCCAGAATGGCAAGAAAATCATCATTAAATAACACATTAACATTAAACTATTTGGATTATGAAAAGAATGTTTACTTTAGTCTCGGCATTGATGCTCTTCGTGGCAGCTAATGCCCAGTTGAGCGTTCAGGAAGACCTTCCTGTCACGCTGCAGTCAAATCGTTTGTCTGTAAAGCCGGCTCCAGCCAACCGTGCAACTATTTCACCAACATCGGATCAGTTGTGGTGGGCAACCTACGATACTGACGAGAATGCAGACTGGTACATTGACGGCACTGCAAAAAAGGAGCACTACAACGTGGCAACCTATATTCCCGCCGACGCACTGCCTGGTGAAGGCAGGACCATCGAGGGCTTCAGCATCTACACCAAGTCAACGCACTTGACAAACGTGAAGGTCTGGATTGCAACAAAACTTCCTGAGTATGGCACGGATGCCGACCTCGAGACGGTCAGCGTCTCGTCCATCACGGCTAACAGCTTCAACGACGTGGCCTTCACCAAGAAGCATGTCGTTCCGACTGGCGGACTCTATGTGGGCTATTCGTTTGATGCCACTATGAATTCCAGCAATTACGACAAATATCCTGTGCTCATTACTGATACTGACGAAAATCGTCCCGAGGGCTATTGCATTAATTCTGCCAGCTCCAAGAACTGGAAAACCTATAGCATCAACCTCATCTCGAAGGTTCTCTTTGGAGGTGGCAACTTTGCCAAGAATGCTGTCATCGTCAAACCTTCATTCTTTGGTAATGAAGCAGTTATGAAGGGCGGCTCAAAGACGATTTCCCTGAAGATTCAGAACCTCGGAACAGCCTCCGTATCGAATGTCTCCTATACCGTCTCGACAAATGGCAGCCCATCTCAGGAGAACACAGTGACTGTTAATGCCAGCAACTTCCAGGATATCAAGAGTGTCAATATCACCTTGCCAGCCGATGCTGATGTCAACAAATACGAGAAGATTATTACCATTACCAAGGTCAATGGCGTGGCCAATGAGAATACCACCAAGAACACCTCGGTAGGTCATCTGATTACTCTTTCAGAAAAAGCTCCTGTCACAGCTGTCGTCGAGGAGTTCACGGGCACTTGGTGCGGCTACTGCCCCTACGGAATGGTAGGTATGCAGAAGGCTCACGACAAGTATGGCGACAAGGTCGTCCTGATAGCTGCCCATAGTGGTGATATCATGGAAATCAGCGACTATGCTCAGGTCATTAGTACGTATGCCGGCGGCTATCCCAGCTCAACCATCAACAGAACGTATTCCCTCTATCCCTACTACCTGGCAAGCAATCTTGATAACATTATCAGCTCTACCGTTTCGCAGGGTAGCATCGAGCTGACCGCCATGTGGAGCAGCACTGACAAGAATGCCGTCAATTTCAGCACAAAGTCCAAGTTCGGCTACAACGATAATGCAGCCGTCTATGGCGTCGCCTTTGCGCTGGTAGAGGACGGGCTGACGGGAAGCGGCTCAAGCTGGGCACAGTCGAACTACCTCTCCGGTCAGAGCGTTGAAGCCGACATGTCTTGGTGGGCAAGCCAGGGCTCTTCGGTTTCCGGTGTCTCCTTCGATCATGTGGTGGTAGCTGCCTGGGGTGCTATGACTGGTCTGTATGGTTCTGTCAGCAGTTCGTTCCAGAAAGATCAGGCTCTTGAATACTTCTACCAGGGTGACATCACCTCCAAGAGTCTTATTCAGGACAAGTCGAAGCTGAAGGCTGTCGCCCTGTTGCTCGATGCTGAGACAGGACGTGTTGTCAATGCGGCCCAGGCCAACATCCAGGACTATGCAGCAGGCATCATGGACATCGAGAATGCCGCAGCCGCCATCACCGGCTACTACACCCTCGACGGCAAGCTGCTCACAGCTCCCGCCAAGGGCGTGAACATCGTGAAGTACTCCGATGGCTCCACTCGTAAAATCTTGATGAAGTAAGAGAAAAAATCGGACTTGCCCATGCCTGATAAGACATGGGCAAGTCCGAACTATAAATAAAACCATTCATTATGAAAAAGTTCATTATACCAGCTTTGACAGTTTTGTCAGCCATTTTGTTTGTGTCTTGCAGCGACGTGAAGGACAATGATCCAGAGCCCCCTTCGGTAGGCTCTTCTTATACGCCTTCAGATGTGGAAAAACTAAGTTTGGGTACCTATAGCATCATGAGTGTTTTAGGTGGTGGAGATCAGAGTGGTATATTGAATAATCCTTTCTACTGGTGGTCAATCATGTCTGACGACTGCTATGGAAGTGGTGGCTTGCAGGATTATGTAGCTAAGTCACTGCATCATTTCACAACGTCAAGTGTTAATCAGTATGAGCAGGATTACATCCTTCTCTATGGTGGTATTATGCGTGCAATCTCCCAGATTGAAGCAATCGGTTATGCCGATTGGACAAACAATACCGCTCAGCGCAACCAGTTGTTAGGTGAGGCTTACTTCATGCGTGGTTTCTATACGCTCCTTTTCACCCAGTTGTACGGCGATGTACCTCTTTATACCTCTACCCAGATTACTGAAGAGATGCAGCAGCAGGTGAGCGCAGAGGAGGAGATCTACCCACAGATCCTGTCAGACTTCGTTTCTGCCAAGAACCTCATGAAGGCAGAGCGAGCCAATGGCACAGGTCGTGCTGACAAGTATGCCGCTGAGGCATTCTTGGCACGTGCATGGATGTTCTGGGCAGGCTTTTATAAAGGTGTTCGTGAACTCGCTGCGGAGGATGGCAGTTCCGAAACAACTACCGTTACGCTTGTTGCACAGGAGGGCTGCCCTGAAGGCTCTAAACTGACTAAGGCAGATGTCGTCAATGCGCTGAAGGACATTGTTGACACGGGCGGTTACGCGCTTTGCGAGGACTTCCGTTCGCTCTGGCAGTACTCCAACAGCATGCTTTGGGATGAGGCGCACGATGGTAATAATCATGATTATGCGTTCATCGCAGACATGAGCCGTGCGAACTGCTTCGACCAGCCTGGCATGGGTAACGGCAACACTGAGGAAATCTTCCAGATTCAGTTTCAGAATACCGACTGGGGTAATTACATTAATTATACAAACAAACTGTCATACTATTGGGGCCTTCGTACGGGTGCTTCCAATAATGGTATGCGTGACATGACCTATCCATTCAACGGCGGGGTGGGGCAGGGTACTCCTTCTGTCAACATCTGGGACGATTGGAGTGATAATGACCCCCGTAAGACGGCTTCTTTGATTGATTTCGATCATGAACTCCAATCATATGCCTACGAGAAGGACGATTGTGAGGAGTCTGGCTATGGTGTCAAGAAGTATGCCGATGTCAGCCTTGACGCTTGCGCTGCCGACAACGATTCATGGTGGTCTAAGTCCCCGGGTTATTGCTTCAACGGACAGCAACGTGACTACTTCGAGGACTTCTACCTGATGCGTTATGCTGATGTCCTGCTGATGCTGACTGAGCTTACTGGTGAAGCTCAGTATATGAATCAGGTTCAGCGTCGTGCCGGTGTTCCTGAAACTCCTTACACTTTGACAAACGTTCAGAACGAGCGTCGCTGGGAGTTTGCGTTCGAGGGTCTTCGTTTCAACGATATGCGTCGTTGGTCTGGAGCAGAAAGCCACAGCATGTCCTCATACGCTGCCAGGGCTCTTCAGAAGCAGGCCGGTAAGTTAATTACTGTCCAGGGCAGGAGGAATGATAGGAATATGGCTCACATGACGTGTTCTTGGTCAGAGCGTTACGCTGAAACCAAAGGTTTCCTGCCTAAGCCTCAGAGTCAGATTAATCTGATGAATGGTAAGATATTCCAGAACCCAGGTTGGGATTTGACTGATAAAAAGACACAATATAAAGTCCTGTATTAATTTCTTTGCCGTCGGTAATAATTTTTTTATCATTGTCAGACCTGTTGTCGGTTCCCAAGTAAGTCAGAACTTTAATGGGAGTAAGTTAGAACTTTAATGCAAGCAAGTCAGAACTATTCTTATAGAAACGCGCTGGGTTTGTTCCACTAAAGTTCTTACTTGCTACCATTAGACCGGCGGGTTGGCTTGCAGGGGTGCTGCAACAGGTGTCCCAAAATTACCTAACGATGATTTTCCGTCCGTTACAGATGTAGATGCCCTTGGGCAATTGATCATTGTCCATTAACCTTTGGCCATTGGCAATTTTGCGACCTTTGAGGTCGTACCAGACGGTATGGGGTTGGGACCTGGACTCGGCAGTGGGAAGGCTAATGGCTGAGGAGGTGTTGGTGACAGTATGGTCGTAGTGCCCTTCGATGTAGTAGCCGTGATTGACGTATTGCAGGTCGGCGGTCTGGTTCTGACCAGTGGGTACGAAAATGAGACCTGTGGGCAGACTCTGGTATGAGGCTCCATCGTAGGTCCACTTCAGGATGCGTCGCTGTCCGTCGGCTGTCTTTCCCATGACCTGCATGGCGGGTTTTGTGCTCCAATTGCCGCCAGTGAAGTTCTCCTTCGAGTTCCATACCCAGATGGTCGAACCCTTATACTGCGTCTTAAGGAACACAGACAGCTCGTTTTCGCTGACAGATGGTGTATAGACTGATAGCTGGTCGAGCGACGTATCGGGTGATGCTCCTGGATCGCCGTTGTTCTCCGAATCTTCCTCCTCTGTTCCGTCCCATTGTGGCTGTACTGCTTTTGCAGGAGTCGTGGCATAGAGATACAGTCCGTCTTCGCCGACCTTGCCTGGAGCTGGCGTCTTATCGGTAGAGAGCACATAGACACGCATGTTGCCTTTGCCCGTGCAGGTTGCTGTCAGCGTACCGTTGGTGACGGTCTTCACGTCGCCTGTCACGCAATCGGTATAGGTGCCGTTCAGGATACCCGTAAACGTAGCGCTGCCATTGATACACACCAGTACGTAGCTGTCGGTCTGGCTGTCAGTATATCGGCGCTTGAAAGCGTATGAACCGCTACAGCCTTCTGTGGAATACTGCCCCTTTCGAAGAGCCGGAACAGCAGCGCGTATGAGGTTCAGTCGGCGTATGTGCTGTGCCAGCGGATGTGAGAGTGTCTGTGCCAGGTTGCCCGTAGCGGCAGTATATTGTCCGAAATCAGTAGTGGTGATGTCACCCTTCAGGTAACCGCCATAATAGGCGCGCCCCGTATTCCGTAGTGCGTCGTTGGTCCCACGGTCTATCTCCTTGCCCTTACGGAACTCTATCTCACTGCCGTAGAAGAGACACGGAATGCCTCTGAAGGTGAACATCAGGTCGAGGTTCTCTGCCCATGTTGATTGCGGCTGTGCAAAACGCTGGCTCTCTGGTGCACCGTTGGGTGCATAGTCGTGGGAATCGACATAGACCACGTTCATGGTTGCATCGTTGTAGTACTTGTCGCCTTGACGGATTCCCCAGGCCGATGCAATGTCCTTGAAACAGTGGTGCATAGGAAAGTCGATGACGCTCAAGCCCGAGAACATCGAGTGGTCGGGCGTGTGGTAGTCGTTGCCCTGTAGGAAAGCATTGTCAGACGTAGGCTGAAGGCTGGCGGTACCTTCGTTGTTGTCGTGGTACAGCTCTTCACAGCTCTGCATGTTCTGGTGTTCGAAGTCTGTGCTCTCGTTCGAGGGGATGCGCAGCCCGTCCCACGACGCACCGTTGTAGTCCCATGCATACAGTTTCTGTTCCTTCCATGTGTAGAACGGACACGAGAGGGCAGGCTGGTTACGGTACCACCAGTTCGTGTAGCGTGCGCATACTTCGGCATACATGAAGAACGGTGTTCCGCCCCGCATGTCTTTTGCTGCCTCGGCAGCGGCTTGTAGCTGGGGCAGGAAGTTGTTGTTCAGTGTGAGGCGTGCAATGTGTCCTCCTGTATCGATGCGGAAGCCGTCGGCTCCCATATTGATGAACCTGGTATAGCAATCCAGAAGGTATTGGCTTACCTGCGGGTTCTCTGTGTTCAGGTCAACGCAGTCGCCGGCTATCTGTGCCCACCAGCGTGTCTCGTTGTCCCAGTTGAAGTTGCCGAAGTGATGCCAGAAGTTATGATAGTCGTTCTGCGTCGTATTGTGATGGTCCTTCATCTGCACCAGTCGGGCATCGTACTGCTCGCCGCCAGACAAGTACATATAGTTGTCGGGTAGCCGTCCGCCGTCCTTCACGGTGAGTGGTACCATACACTCGTTCATCTGGCTCTGCGGCTTTGTCCAGTCGCGTTCGAACAGCTTGCACAGGTGTTCCTCACCGAAGTTGCCCGTGTGGTTCAGCACAATGTCAATGATAATCTTCATGCCTCGCTGGTGAACGGCATCTATGAGCGTCTGCAGTGTCACGTCGTCACTCTCATGGCGATGATCTACGCGGCTGAAATCCATAGCGTGATAGCCGTGATAGTCGTAGCCCGATGCGTTCTGTACCACGGGTGTTATCCAAATGGCCGTAAAGCCCAGAGCCTTGATAAAGTCCAGCTTCTCTATGAGTCCCTTGAAGTCACCGCGCCACGCCGGGTCGCCAGCGTTCTTGTCGCGGTTATCCCAGCACTGGGTGTTGTTCTGCGGGTCACCGTCGTAGAATCGCGTTGGCAGCAGGAAGTAGATGGTCTCATCGCGGAAATCGGTGCGACTGCCGCGAAATGTCTGTGCCTGTACAGTCATCAGGTTCATTAATAGTACGAGTAGCAGAACTATGTCTTTTTTCATAATATCAGTTTTCTTTGACCTTTGTCTTTACTTTCTTCGCGAGTATTTGCGTCTTGCCCAGAAACGTTGGGCAAGGGTCATTTTGGCGTATTCGCGCCAGCCGGTGGCAGCACCTTCTTCTTCGGCAAAACGGTCGAGGTATCGGGGGTTGTACATGTTGGCATAGGCTTCCATCTCAAAGGGATTGAGCAGGTAGCCGGCATTTGGCAGGATGCGGTTGGCGCGTCGTGCCTGAAACCAGAAAAGCATATATTTCCAATAGAAGCAGAGCCAGGAGTCGTGGGTAGATTGTGCCTGACGCAGGTGGATGGTCTCGTGAAACTTCACGGGATGATACCAGGTGGAGGTTTGAATTTCTTGCGTCCCTGCGGTAGCAAGCGGCAAAGCCGAGCGGAGGTTTGAGGTTTGAGGTTTAAGGCTGTTGTAACGTTCGGCCTCTTTTTCGCTGTTGGTGACGATGTGTCCGAAGAAGGTGAGGGCATCGTAGCCTTCGTGTAGCCAGAAAGGAATGCTCACGGCATGCATGTCGAGCACCTGGCTCGGACGTCGTGCCGTGAGCATCAGTTTAAAGATATGTAAGGCGTGTGCCATAAGGCAGCAGCAACTTACTTGTTTGCACCGTTAACCACCTTGGCGTACTTCTTGCCGTTCTTCTCGTACCACTCACCGTTGTACGGGTTGTAGTCGCGGAACGTGCCCTTGAAGTAACTGCCGTCTTCGGCAATGGTGTAGGTTCCCTCGCCAAACTGGTCATCGATGAACGAACCGACATACTTGTCACCGTTCTTGAAGACGAGTGTGGCAGCTGAGTCAACACGCAGACCGTTCTGGAACTTTCCTGTATAGGTGTCCTTCTGGCTATCGGTGTATTTGGCTACGCCTTTTCCGTGGGGCTGGTTCTTGTCGTTGACCTCGCCCGTATATTTGAAGGCTACGGCATTGCCGCTGCCATAAATAGGCAGGTCGGTAACAGTCTCGACATCTTCACCCTCACTGCCGTTACCAGTGACTGCCGTAATGGGCGTGTCCTTGCCAGTGAAGTACTGGTAGAGGAAGAATCCGCCAGCACCGCCAATGATCAGGAAAAGGAAGAACACTACAATGATAAGTGGTGCCTTGCTGCTCTTTTTCCTCGGGGGAACATTATACGGCTCGAATTTCTTGGATGAAGTAGGCGCTGCCGGTTCCGGCTTCGAAGGGATATCCGGTGTTTTGGGAGGCATGGGTGCCTCCGGCTTCGGACCTCCAATTGGCGGGGGCGTAGGACCGCTGCTGAAGGTTGTGCGCTCCGACTCTTCGTCAACAGGTGCAGAAGGAGTAGGACCGGACGGGCTACTCATGGCAGCTGCTACAATGGGTGGGGGAACGTTGCCAGGAGCCGGACGAGAGATGACCACCTCGTCGTCGTCGTCAGCCAAACTCTGATTCATGCCACTGGTTACACCGCTGAGTACTGTCTCTTCTGACTGTGGGTTAAAGGGCTGGTCAGTATTCACGGGAGGTGCAACGGGAATGGGCGGAGTCTTCAGGATGGTGATAAACTCACGCATGGTCTGCGGACGGTCCTTACGACGGGGCTGCATGGCGGCAACGATGGCTTGCCATACCTGTTCGCCGACATGTTCAGGACGAGGACCCAGCCCTTCCTCATTGACTGTTGAAGCCTCTGGCGGCACTTCGCCAGTAACAAGGTTATAGAGGGTGGCACCCAGGCTGTAGATATCCGTAACAGGAGAGAAGTCCTGCAGTGACTGCTGGAACTGCTCCAGCGGAGCAAATCCCTTACTCAAGCCTACAGGTGTGGCACTGGTCTCACGACCGTCGGAGGTATAGTTCTTCGAGATGCCGAAGTCGATAAGCATAGCCTTGTCACCGTTGAGCAGGATATTGCCTGGCTTTACGTCGTAGTGGCACATGTGTTTCTCGCTGTGCATGTAGTCGAGAGCCTCTGCTATCTGGATGGTATAGCGCATCGCTTCCTCATCGGA
This sequence comes from uncultured Prevotella sp., assembly GCA_905236875.1. Taxonomy (GTDB): domain Bacteria; phylum Bacteroidota; class Bacteroidia; order Bacteroidales; family Bacteroidaceae; genus Prevotella. The sequence goes on from CAJOQT010000042.1 coordinate 22,843, forward strand.
TAGCGTGCCTTTCTCTCTCAGTTTGCCGCGCAGTGAACCATCCTTGAGGAACTGCATGACATAATAGACGGTGTTGTTCTCCTCGAACACATCGGCAACATGTACAATGTTCGGATGGTTGAGGTTAGCGAGGTTATGTGCCTCCTTGATGAACTTCTGGCGATACTTGTCAACCTGATCGTTGCTGCCTGTGGAAGGAATGGAAACATTGTTGTTGGAGGTGTCACGCTGACAGGTGTCCTTCATGAAGAACTCCTTGATGGCAACAGGTACCTCAACCTCCATCTCACCCAAATTTCCAGTCACTTTCTCACGTGTTGTAGCCTGATAGGTGATACCGAAGCCACCTTGTCCCAGCACTCTGACGATAGTATAGCGCCCGTTTTGTAGGGTTGCGCCATATTGTAGTTCTTGTCTATCCATAATTATTTGGTGTCTTTATAGTCTGTTTTACATATACCAAGCACGCTTCTTTTCGCCGTCGGTAATAAGGTAAGTACCGCTATCGGTATATTTCACAACCTTTATGCGGAAGCTCTGCTCCTTAAGTGCTGTCTCAAGGTTGGTTGGAATCTCCTTGTAATAGACGCCACGGTCGCAGCAGATCACGATACCCTTGTTGGTGACACAGCAGCTGCGGATGGTTCCGAACTTCTCAAGAGCACGCTTCAGGTTGGCATGGTCGGTCTCGTGGGATGCATAGTAGTGCTTGTCGGTGACGATGGAGAAGTTGCCGTTCTCACAGATAGATACAGAGTAAATCTCTTCTCCGTCCCTGTTGTACTGCTTCATGAGCTCAGACATCTTCGAAGGCATGTTGCCACGATAGTTGTTCTTGCTCCAGACGACACACCAGTAGCCAGAGTCTGTAACGGTGAGGTCAACAATGTGGTTTTTGTTCTTATTGCAATCCTTGATAGCATCCTTCATGCCCTGTGGAATGGCACCTGTAAAGACATAGCCGTTCTCACCATAGACCGCAACACCACGCTCATTCTCTGTGATGGCACCTGTGCGGCAACCCTTGTCGCCCCATTCCCTGATCTGACTGGTGATGTCGGAAAGCGCAGTTGCATTGTCAGTATATTCGCGTGTTGTTCCGTAGAACTCGAAGTCGCCGGTTCCGGTCGTCGTTGTCGTCGTACCTCCCTTATAGACGGTGAAGTAGGTCGATGCAATCATCTTTCCCTTGTACCAGATTTCCCAACGGTAGGTTCCGCGTGGATAGTAGCCACCATCGTCGTCGCCCCATCCTGGCAGCACGACGGTACGTCCTGTACCACTGATGAAGTCGGTCTCGTCGGAGGTGGTATAGCCTGCAGGCGAATAGCTGTTGGTAATCATCTCTCCACTGGGACGGAATATTTTGGAGTATAGCGTCACTTCGCTGACAGTACGTGTACTATTGTAGGTGAGCTGCGGCTTGGCATACTTCATGTCGTTCTCGTAGAGCGTATTGCCATAATATGTAATCAGGTCACCTTCATAGGAAACGTTACCAATCTTCATGCTGGTGACAGTCACACCGCTCATGGGGTCGGTGTTGCCCTGATTTCTCTTTCCGCCGCCGTTGCCTCGATTGCCGCCATTTCCATTAGGATTGACGGGTCTGGGCTTGGGGGGCTTGGAGATTGTACCTTGTGCGTCAACACCCTGTACGCCGATGAATGCTGCGATGAGCATCATCAAGGCTAATTTAAATAGATTCGTTTTCATAATATATAAGTATTAGTTAATTAATCTTTGAATTCTGGGTTTAGTTTACCATGCGGAGTGGTAGATCCGTTACCAGTAGATCCGTTACCAGTAGATCCGTTACCAGAAGATTCGGTACTAGTAGATCCGTTAACAGAAGAGCCATTATTTCCTTCAATCTTGCTTCTTGGATCTCTTCCTGATGAATTATGCTTGCCATCAGAGATAGTTTGTGCATCAGAAGTGGAGATACGACGTCCACCGATGGTTGCGCTTCCGCTTGTGTTTGTTCTGCCAGAACCAGTAACTGTCGGTATCCTGTTCTGCTGACGTTGGTCGGGTGACGTTGACTGATGGTGTGAATGTCTGTCATCGTAGTCATCATCGTACGCCTGGCTGTTGTGTCTGACAGGAGTCGTGACAGGTGTTTCCGTATTGGTTGGAATAGTTACCTCTGGCTTGTCATCGCTTTTGCTCAGCACAAAGAACAGAACGGCGACAGCTACACATACACACATAAAGAGAGCGGCCAGAATGCCCCATTTCATCATACTGTTGCTTTTCTGGGGAGCGGCATACTGCTGCTGTGGTGCTGTGTATTGCTGCTGTGGTGCAGCATACTGCTGTGGGGCTGCTTGGTATTCGGGCTGGTTCACCACCATCTGTACATCGTCTTCCACCTCGTTAATGGGCTCTTCGTATTCTTGTGTTGGAGCAGCAGGAGGTGGTGGCGGTAGGGGAGCAGTCATGGTTACAGACGACGGATCGAGTTCAGCCAATAGGATCTTGTTGGCAGCACGGGCATCCTCTTCGTCGTTAAGCAGCAATTCGTCGCCTATCTCGCCTTCCACAGATTCAATGTGGATGATGTATGCCGAGTGGTTATCGGAGTTGTCAACGGTCTGACCAACCAGTACCTTACGCTTCTGTTCGTCGGTACGGTCGCTCTTGAAAATCTCCATCAACTCTTGATCGTCCATCTGCTCCAGCATACCATCGGAACAGAGGTAGAAGTAGTCGCCGGGTTTGATGTTGGTGATGTGTACAATGTCGGCCTTGGAGGGACGCTCTTGATTGGCCATAATGACACGAGTGATGACGTTCTTGTTCTTGGCGGTCTTCAGTTCCTCGTAGGTCATCTCGCCCACCTCGAAGAGGTCGTAAACCAGCGAGTGGTCGCGTGAGCGATAGAGAATCTCGTTGGTTGAAGGACGCAGGTGATAGACACGGCTGTCGCCGATATGTGCTACTGTGCATCCTCCCTTATGGAAACAGAGAAAAGTAAGAGTAGTACCCATTTTCTTCTGTCCAGATGTGTCTTGAGCATTGACGGCAGCATAGGCAGCACTCAATGCTTCCTCAAACAGTGCATCGTCGAGTGGTTGGTCGGGTGCCAGTCGGCTAAGGATGTAGTTGCTGATGGTCTGGCATACCGTTCCACTGGCCACTTCACCGGATTCGTGTCCGCCCATACCATCGCAAAGGATGAAAAGACGGTCGTTAGCCGTTGCGGTGTTGATGACGGGGAAGATGGAGTCTTCCTGATTGGGGCGGCTACCCCTTTCGTGGATTGCTTGTGGTTGGAATATTCTGAATTTCATAATTTAGCGTTTTTCTTTATATTGTTAGACAGGCATTTCGAAGCGTAGGAGTATGCTTCCCATCTTAATTTCAGCACCGTTCTTCACGACGAGCTTGTCGGAAGCGTTCAGCAGGACACCAGCCACGAATGTGGGGTTCTTGTTCTCTCCGTTACTGATAATGGGCCTGATAGATCCGTCACCCATTCTCACACACTCTATGATAGCATGGAAACGGCTCATCGTCTTGTCATCAAGGGGTGTCTCAACGAGTACCGTTGCCTTGGGTGAAGAACTTTTTCTTCCTATCGTGTTCCGTCCGATGCTCAGGGGGTACTTCTTGTTGTTATACACCAGAAAACCAGCAATATTGGGGTCGGCTTTTATTTGTCCGTTGAGCAGTTCGGTAGCTTCGCTGGCAAAGTTTCCCATGACGGGTGCTGCAACTGGCTGAAATGTTTGTTGCCTCTGCTGCATCTGCTGTTGCTGCATCTGCTGTTGCTGCATCTGCTGCTGTTGAAGCTGTTGCTGCCGCTGCTGTTGTTGAAGTTGCTGCTGCCTCTGCTGCTGTATGGCGTCACCGTAGATGGTGTGTCCGTCGTCAGCAGGCTGTCTGTATGCTGGTCGCTGCTGCTGGTATTGCTGTGGCTGATAGGGCTGCTGGTACTGCTGTGGCTGATAGGGCTGCTGGTATTGCTGCGGCTGTTGGTACTGTTGGTATTGTTGCTGTTGGTATGGCTGTTGTCCTCCAGGCATGCCTGGCTGCATAGGTTGTGCAACGTTGGCGGGGTTGGGATACTGATGGAATCGCACCATCATCTGAAACCCGCAATTGGGACACTTGATGACCTTTTGCTCAACGTTGAGCTTATTCTTGACGTCAAGCTCAACGCGGCATTGGGGACAGACTACTCTAACTGTTTCCATGTTGTAGTAATGTTTATTGAGTTGTTTCGTATTACCAGGTGATGACAGGCATGTTGTTGTCGAACTTACCCCACATGACGGGGTGCTGCCTGTCGTTGGAGATCTTCTTGACACCCTGACTGACAAAGTTGAAGAGTTCGCGGGCTGTTACGACTTTGTCCTTGTTAACATCGGCACCACCGCGAAGTCCACGTTGCAGATAGGCGGTGAAGAAGCCGTTCTTCATGCTGCTATTCTCAATCGATGTTTCGTCGGAGCGTGATGAAAGGAAGAACATTACCTCAGTGTTACGGAGGTTAGCCGGTACGCTGGTGTTATTGTTCTGCAAGCGCTGGTTCCTTCTCATCTTTCCAGCATAGCAGGCATCTACGAAGATCATTTTCGAGCGTGCCTTGCTCTTGGCCATGATGTCCTTCACGCTCTGATAGTCGAGCATTCCGTCGTAGCAAACGAGATTCCCAGGACTCCCGTGCCCACTGAAAAAGAAGAGTATGGCATCGTTCTTGGAGGCCTTGGCAAACTGTGAACGCAACGAAGCGAGAATGGCTGCGCGTGTCGCCTGGGAGTTCTGTAGCAGCACGGCGTTGGCGCGTTTGTTTTTCTGAAACACCCACTTGATGGTGGCTGCGTCGTTGGCACAAAGACTGAGGTCCATGTCGTTGCCAGGATAGTCGGCAATACCTGCTGACACGATGTATATCTTCTTCTGAGCTGATGTTGAGACGAAGCCCAACACCAGCATCAGTAGTGCAAATATTAGTGATCTGCGATTCATCGACGTTCTGCTTTTAAAATTATATCAAAACGTCACCGCCAACATCGTTCGTATAGTCGGGTATGACGCTGTCGTCAACACCAGGCAGGCTTGCGTCGGTCAGCATGCCGTCGTTGCCGTCCGTAGTGTCAGCTGTCGGAGTGGCTGTTGCTGCACCGTCCATACCGATACCCTGACCAGAGATGTCCATCATCTCACCGTCATCGAGATCTCCGTTGTTGTTGTTGTCTATAGCTGCTACGTCAAAGATACCGTTCTGATCAACATCGACCATGTAGATGTCGTGTCCATCGACTGTACCCTGTGCCATTGTTGCGGTAGAACCGTCGGCCAGTGTCACTTCACGAACGCCAACAATCTGTACATCGTCATCGCCGGTGATGTCAGTGGTATTGTGGATGCGTACTTCGGGATCGTGATAAACCACATCGGGCTGGTCGTGGTGATGGGGGTGATGGATGGGAGCATTCTGCTCGATAGCAGGCTGTGAGAGCTGTGCAAACTCGTGACGCTCTGCGGCACTCATGCTGTTCCACTCAGTCTCGTAGTATGTGCCATAGACACCTCCGCGCCATACGAACACACCTCCTGCACCAACTTCTGCACGGGCAGCGGCGAAGGCCTCGTTGAACGACATGGAGTCGCTGACCTCTGCTACCTGCAGGCCATTCTCCATGGTGTAGTGGCCGTCATCGGCGGGCTCTGGAACTGGCTCCGGAGTGGGTTCTGGAGTGGGCTCCTCATTGTTGGCGAAGTGGTGATAGGCTGCTGTTGCTCCTACTGCACCAACGGTGCCGAACAGGATACCAGCTACGCCACCTACTGCTACGCGCTTCCAAGTCTGACCGTCATCGCTGGATACCGGCTGGTAAGCTGGACGTATGGGCTGTTGCGGACGTACCTGCTGAGGCTGTGGGTTCTGACGTGGGGGGACATTATTTCTCTGGGCATTACCTTGACCCATTACGATGGTTTCTTCATTGTTTGCCATAGTTGTATATTTTTTAGTTGTTATTATTAATAATGAATATGTATGATTTTTGGTGGATGACCGGGCTGTTATACCAGTGTCAGATCGCTGACGTCGCCGTCGTTCACGTAGTCGGGCATGTCTGTGCCGTCGTTGCTGGCAAGGATGAGGTCGTCGTCGGTATCTATTTCGTCGCCGTAACCACCTTCATCAATCTCGGGATCGGGGGGAGTGTCCCAGTTGTTGGGGTCGTCGGGGTCGGGATTGTCGCCGTCGGGATCGAACTCGTTGTTGACAACGGTTACGTCGCCACCGTCTGTAAGAAGGGGATCTGTGTCATTATCCGGATCGTAGTTGACAGCCTGTGCCAGAGGACTCATCTCGATGCGTACGTCTGCGCCTTCGAATGAGGTGATCTCGTCCTCGCTGATGCTGCCGTCACTGTTGACGTCGGCAATCATACCGTCTGCCCAACCGTCGAGATCGACATCGACGATGGCTGCCTCCTGGCCGTTGATGGAAACGGTTGCCACGTCCATCTGACTGCCGTCATCCATTGTGACGCGCTCATAACTCAGTACTCTGACTTCGGGGTCTGTGTCGCCGCCGCCGCCACCGCCAGTGGTGATGATGCGTCCGCCGCCGTTGTTGCCTGTGATGGTGTCGGGATCGTTGGCGTTAACCACATAGACATCATGAATCTGATGAACATGGTGTACATCGTGATGATGATGAGGATGAGGGGGCTCGGGATGGTTGGCAATGGCCACTTCCTGATTCTCCTGCGGATTGAACTGGATGTCGAAGTCTTCGTGCTCTGGTTCTCCAGAAAGCTGACTGTAAGCATAAGCTCCACCTACTCCGAATACTGCCCCAAAAGCTGTACCGATGGCTGCACCAAGTGCACCGCCAAGCAGACCATTGTTCTCGTCCTTCTTCGGTGCGGGTCTCATGTTCATGTTGTTCTTTGTTTCCATAATTGCTATTGTTTTTAGGTTTGAAATTAAGTTTTACGCTGCAAAGTTAGCACGAAAATCGTCTGTTTCCAAACATTATTGTTCATTCTCCATGAAAGGTTAGTGTTTCGTGACGAAATGCCTACTTTGCATGATTTTTGGTTATGTAGTTTTTATTTGATAAATTTGGCCTTGCAATAGGGGCAGTTGTCGTGCATGCGTATGAGCATGTCATAGTCCTGGCTGTACGGCTTTTTGCAGTTCGGGCAGACATAGTCGTTGCGTAGTCGCTGTTGCAGGGCCTTCTTCTTCTTAGGTGCATTCTGTGAGTCAACCAGCGTGATGATAGCCATCAGCAACATGACAAGTATGGCAACAACCATCATGACAATGCGGATAGTATTAGCAGGTGAGCCTTCTTCTTGTGGCAGAATGAAACCTATCACCATACCAACCATACTGATAGCACCTGTGGTACCCCGGATGGCATTCTTCTTTGCCATACTTGAGGCTATGGCATTTGTTTCTTCCTCGTATCTTGCCCAGATGTATCTGAGCGGACGGATATCTACCTCAACCGGCGGTTTGGGAATGGTCTTCTCTATCAGTTGCTGGAGTACGTCCCAACTCAATCTGTAGTGCTCGCCGCCCAGCTCCACGACGTCGCTGGGTGTGACGGTCTTCTTGAAGATGGGATTTCCATTGACATAAGTGTCGTTTTCCATTTTCAGGTTTTCGATGGTGTAAGTGCCGTTGGGCAGCACTTCGATGCGACAGTGTCTGCGGCTGACGCTTCTAGGTACGCTGTTGTTTGAACCGTAGGGAGTTGTCTTGCTGCCTATGGTAAAGTTCAGCTGTCCTGTCTGTGCGTTGCGTCCGATAATAATTTCCATATTGTATTAATGTGCTTTAATATAATATAAGTAGTTGTAGTCTTAAATCTTAACTTGTATCATCAGTTCCTTGAGTTTTTTCAGCGCGTCTTTCGATACGTCGAGCGAGTAGGAACATTGGTGGAAGTCCGATAGGATGAGCCGGTGCTTCAGTATATTGATCTGGAACACGAAGTTCAGGTTGATGATGTAGCGCTTTCCAATGCGTGCGAAGTACATAACTTTCCCTTTTAGCCTTTCTGCCAGCAGGTTCTCCATCTTACCCAGGCTCATGCCCACGGTACATTTCAGTTTGTTGGTCAGTACGATGCTCGTATAGTTTCCGTCTGCCTCAAAGTAGGCAATCTCGCTCATATCGATACGCAGCAGGTCATCGCGTGAGTTCAAAAACAACCAGTCTTTGTTTGCCATATCAGTTATTTTTTTGTAATCAAGTGACAAATTTAGTAATTATTATTAAAATAGACAAAACAAATTCGATAAAAAGTTGCTTTTTTGATGTTTTTTCTCTGAAATTTGCTCATTTCGATAATATTTTTTATCTTTGCGTCCAATATTTACATCCAATTATGAACGAGCAAGAACGTATTTTCCAACTTCGCAAAGAACTTCATGAGCACAACCACCGCTATTATGTGCTGAATGAACCATCCGTCAGTGACCAGGATTTTGATTCTCTGATGCACGAGTTGCAGGATCTGGAGGCAAAGCATCCGGAATTGTACGATGCCGACTCTCCGACACAGCGTGTAGGTAGCGACTTGAATCAGGAGTTCCGTCAGGTGGAGCACCGCTACCCGATGCTGTCGCTGGCTAACACCTACAATGAACAGGATGTTGCAACATGGTATGAGAGTGTGCAGAAGGGACTCAACGGTGAGCCGTTCGAGGTGTGTTGTGAATTGAAATATGACGGTTTGTCCATCTCGCTGTCTTACGAAGACGGCCGGTTGGTACAAGCGGTGACACGTGGTGACGGTGTACGTGGCGACGATGTGACGGCTAATGTAAAGACCATCCGCAGCATTCCTCTGGTCTTAAATAGTTCTTCGCTCTTCACTCTCCACGCTTCATTCCCAAGAGAGTTCGAGATACGTGGTGAGATACTGATGCCCTGGAAGGTGTTCGAGCGGCTGAATGCAGAGCGTGAGGCTGCCGAGGAACCGCTGTTTGCCAATCCGCGCAACGCTGCAAGCGGCACGTTGAAAAGTCAGTCGTCGGCTGTGGTGGCCAGTCGTCAGCTCGATGCCTATCTATATTATTTGTTAGGTGAAAAATTGCCGGCAGATGGACACTTTGAGAATCTGCAGGCGGCTGCATCGTGGGGGTTCAAAATTTCGCAGTGCATGAAGAAAGTCGATAGTCTTCAGGGTATCTATGACTTCATCAGCTACTGGGATGTCGAACGCAAGAACCTGCCTGTTGCTACTGACGGCATTGTATTGAAAGTCAATTCTTTAAGACAACAACGTTCACTGGGATTCACTTCCAAGAGTCCACGTTGGGCCATTGCCTATAAATTCAAGGCAGAGCGTGCACGTACCCGTCTGGAGAGTGTTACCTATCAGGTCGGACGAACAGGTGCGGTGACTCCTGTTGCTAACATGGAACCTGTGCAGCTGGCAGGTACTGTCGTGAAACGTGCCACACTGAATAATGAGGATTTTATCCGTTCGTTTGATCTCCACATCGGCGACTATGTCTATGTGGAGAAGGGTGGTGAGATTATTCCGAAAATTGTAGGTGTTGACATTGATGCCCGTCCCATCATCGCACAGCCAGTGCAGTTCATCAGTCGGTGCCCAGAGTGTGGTGCCAAACTGGTCAAGTTAGCTCCCGAAGGGGCTACAAAAGCTCCTACAAGTAAAACAATTGAAGCCCCTTTGGGGGCAGTTGGGGGGGCTTGTTCTTCCGTTTGGTATTGCCCTAACGACACACAATGTCCACCGCAAATAAAGGGTAAGATAGAACACTTCATTTCCCGCAAAGCCATGAACATTGACTCTCTTGGTCCCGAGACCGTAGATGAGTATTACCGTCGTGGACTCATAAAGAATGTTGCGGACTTATATGGTATTGAAGTTCAACAGATTAACGGGGATGGCTCGCGTACTCGTTCGGCGCAGAAAATTGTCAACGGCATACAGAAATCGAAGGCTGTTCCCTTTGAACGTGTAGTATTCGCTCTGGGCATCCGTTTTGTGGGTGAGACATCGGCCAAGCTGCTTGCCCGTCGCTTCAAGACGATGGAAGCTTTACAACAGGCAACCACCGAAGAACTGACCGATATTGACGGTATTGGACAGGTTATGGCCGACAGTATCATCAGTTATTTCCAGAACGAAGACAATCGTCATTTGGTTGAACGTCTGAAAGGCTATGGCCTGCAGATGTCACTTTCAGACGAGCAGCTCAGTATGCAGAGTAACCGTCTGGAAGGTCAGTCCATTGTCATCAGTGGTGTATTTGCCCGCCACAGCCGCGATGAATACAAATTGCTTATCGAGCAACATGGCGGCAAAAACGTTGGTAGCATCAGCAAGAAGACCTCCTTTATCCTTGCTGGTGAGAATATGGGACCTTCAAAGCTTGAAAAGGCGCAGAAACTGGGTATCAGTATCGTATCTGAAGACGAGTTCCTGAACATGATCCTCCCCACGGACTGACATACATTTCCTGGCATATTGACGCTGCTATGGGTGTCTCGTGCGAAGTCCTCACCAATCGGTATATCTTACAGATACTTTAGCAGTTCCTTGTCGGCAGCTGTCCACTCCAGCTGCTCCAGTTCCTCACGTCGTAGCCACTTGTAGTCCAAATGCTCGAGCAGCTTGAAGTCGTCTTCGTCGTTACAGCGGCAAAGATAGGCGGCCAAGTGTGTGACGAAGTCGGGATACTCGTAGTCGAATTCTGCAATCTGCTTACCTACATAGATGTCCCACTTCATTTCCTCATTGATCTCGCGTAGCAGGGCATCGTGGTCGCATTCTCCTTCATCTACTTTACCGCCAGGAAATTCCCAGTGTTCGGAAATATAGCTGTAGCGACTTCTACAGCGTTTCATACAAAGAAAAAGGTCTCCTCTCTGAATGACGGCACATACCACACGTCCTTTCGTTTTAGTCTTTTCCATAAGCATTTTCTTAAGAATTCGGGTACAAAGATAGTAATTAACAGGAATAAAACAAAATAATTCCAAGTATATTTAGTTTTGAACATATTAAATAATGGGTTAAAAATTGTGCTCGTGTTTTTATAGGTTAAAAATCAGGTGTTTATTTGCTCATGTCAGTATTTGTTTGTAACTTTGCAGAAACTTAAACAGAAAATAATTCCCAATAACGATGAAAAAACTACTGTTGCTCATGATGCTGGTGGCACCCTTGATGGCCTGTCAGGAACATAAGCAGGAAGAGACGCAGTTTGTGACTGTCGAAGACGGACACTTTATGCGCTCAGGCAAACCTTATTATTATGTCGGCACAAACTTCTGGTACGGTGCGATACTCGGTTCGGAAGGACAAGGTGGTAATCGTGAACGACTCTGTCGGGAGCTGGACGAGATGAAGCGTATGGGTATTGACAACCTGCGCATCCTCGTAGGCAGCGACGGTGAGCGTGGAGTGAAGACCAAGGTGGAGCCGACGTTGCAGGTGAAGCCGGGTGTCTATAACGATACCATCCTGGCAGGACTCGACTACCTGCTGATGGAGATGAGCAAGCGTGACATGCTGGCTGTGCTCTACCTGAACAACTCATGGGAATGGAGCGGCGGCTATGGGTTCTATCTGGAACAGGCGGGCGCAGGCAAGCAACCTCGTCCTGACGATGTGGGCTATCCCGCCTTTATGAAAGCCATGAGCCAGTATGCCGACAACGAGAAGGCACACGAGCTGTTCTACGACTATGTGCGCTTCATCCTCGGACGTACCAACCGCTACACAAATGTGAAGTATGTCGATGACCCTGCCATCATGTCGTGGCAGATAGGCAACGAGCCGCGTGCCTTTGACACGGAGAAGTTGCCTGCTTTCGAGAAATGGCTGGCTGAGGCATCCTCGCTCATCCGCTCACTCGACCAGAACCACCTCATCAGTGTCGGCTCCGAGGGAGCATGGGGCTGTGAGGGCAGCTTCGAGAGTTGGGAACGCATCTGCAGTGACCGGAACATTGACTACTGCAATATTCACCTGTGGCCCTACAACTGGGGATGGGCCAAGCCCGACTCGCTCCTTGAGAACCTGCCGCGTGCCTGTGACAACACAAAGGAATATATCGACAAGCATCTGGAAATCTGTGCCCGTCTGAAGAAGCCTCTTGTGATGGAGGAGTTCGGCTATCCGCGTGACGGCTTCAAGTTCGACCTCGGCACACCTACGGCAGGACGCGACGGCTATTATAAGTATGTATTCTCGCTGGTGGCTGACAATGCCGAGCAGGGCGGCTACTTCGCAGGATGCAACTTTTGGGGTTGGGGCGGTTTTGCACAACCCAGGCACGAACAGTGGCAGGTGGGCGACGACTATACCAACGATCCTGCACAGGAGGCGCAGGGCCTGAACAGCGTCTTTGCCAGCGACTCGACGACACTGGCCGTTATTCGTGAACAGGTAGATAGGATGAAGAAAGTGAAATAATGCATGTATCCGACAACAAAGTATTATATATTGTCGGATATTATGCATATCTTTGCACCGTCATTTAATTCTAAAACATTTATGCTCATGATGAAAAAAGTTCTTTTCCTGTTTTTGGCATTCTTTACCCTGCTGCCGTTGGGTGCGCAGATTCGTGGATATGATGTTGAGGTGAAGGTGGTGCCCGACCATTTGGACTGGACATACAAGACTGGCGAGACCGCTACATTCAGAATTTCCGTAACCCGTTCAAATACGCTCCTTAAAGATGTCACCATTGACTATGCCGCAGGGCCGGAGATGTATCAGGATGTTAAGAAAACAGGTGTCGTGCTGAAAGATGGTACGTTGACGCTGAAGGGCAAGATGACGAAGCCGGGTTTCTATCGCGTCGATGTGACTGCCCATGTTGGGGGCAAGGATTACAAGGGGGCCTGCGGAGCAGCCTTCTCGCCAGAGAAACTGGTGCCGACGACGGTGATGCCACAGGACTTTGCCGCCTACTGGCAGAATGCCATCCAAGAAGCCCGTAAGGTAAATCTCAATCCCACAAAACGCCTGTTGCCCGAACGTTGCACGAAGGATGTTAACGTCTATGAGGTGTCGTTCCAGAACATCCAAGAGAACTGGCGTACCTACGGCATTCTCTCCGTACCCGTCGATAAAAGTGGTGACCCGGCGAAAGCAACCAAGTATCCTGCACTGCTGCGTGTTCCTGGTGCCGGAGTACGTCCCTACGGCGGCGACATCTATTCTGCCTCACAGGGTGTCATTACGCTCGAGATAGGTATTCACGGCATCAGTGTGACGATGGAACAGAAGGTCTATGACGATGTGTTCAACGGTGCCCTGATGTGCTATTGGAACTTTGGTATGGATAATCGTGACGACAGCTATTACAAGCGTGTGGTGTTGGGATGTATCCGCGCTATCGACTATCTCGAACAATATACCCCGTGGAACGGGCAGAAACTGGGTGTGACGGGAAGCAGTCAGGGTGGTTTCCTGACGTTATCGACGGCTGGTCTTGACAAGCGCGTCACCTGCTATGCTCCGGTGCATGCTGCACTTTGCGACCATACGGCTTCGCTGAAGGGCGTGGCTTGCGGATGGCCTCATTACTTCTATGGATTAAGTGTTGAAGGTTTAGCGTTGAGAGATGTCTGGTCTGACAATGTAAAGTCTCTCAACACTCAACCTTCAACACTTAACAAAATTATCACCTCGCGCTATTACGACGGCGTGAACTTTGCCCGTCTGATTACCAATGAGCAGAAAGGTTGGTTCTCGTTCGGCTATAACGATGATGTGGTGCCGCCAACCACTGCTTGGGCAACCTACAACACGGTGACAGGACCGAAGGAGATTTCTCCCTATCAGGCAACGTGGCATTTCTGGTTCCAGGAGCAGTGGGACGAATGGGAAAACTGGCTGTTGAAAGAATTGAAGAGTTGAGAGATTGAAAAATTGAAGTAGTTAAAATATGAAGAAATTATCGGTGATAGCATTGGTTGGCTTGCTGACGGCAGCCTGCACAGCGACAAAGGAACTAAAGGAACAAATGCCGGCCGAACAGCTCGCGGCCCGTTTGAACGCCTTGGTACAAAAGGGCTACATGTTCGGTCATCAGGATGATCCTATGTATGGCCTGACGTGGGAATACGTCAAGGATAGTAGCGACGTGAAGAACGTTTGTGGTGACTATCCTGCCGTTATGGGCTTCGAACTCGGCGGCATCGAGATGGGTGAGGAGAAGAGTCTTGATAGCGTACCTTTTACCCGTATTACGGAAGAAGTCAGGAATCACTATCGTCGCGGAGGTATCATCACCCTCAGCTGGCATCCGCGTAACCCTATTACCACTATTGAAGGCGGCGGCAGGGCAGGACAGAAGTTCCCAGAGGGAACGGCTTGGGATGTTTCTGATTCTACGGTGGTCAGGAGCGTCTTGCCTGGTGGCGCACAGCATGAGAAGTTCCAAGTGTGGATGCAGCGTATGGCAGAGTTTCTCAAGACGCTGACTGATGATGACGGCAAGCCAATTCCTATCATCTACCGTCCTTGGCACGAGAATACTGGTTCTTGGTTCTGGTGGGGAGAAAAACTTTGTACAGCCGAAGAATACAAAGCCCTGTGGAACATGTTGCAGGACTATCTGACCGAGCAGGGCTTCGATAATCTTGTCTGGGCCTATTCGCCAGGTATGGCTGCCGACCTGACGGAAGAGAAGTATCTGGAGCGCTATCCTGGCGACGACCGTGTGACAGTGGTAGGTATTGATGGCTATCAGTGGGGTTCGAGAGAGGACTTCATGACACAGCTCGACCAGAACCTCAAGATGTTGACAGAGTTTGCCCAAAAGAGGGGCAAGATTGCTGCGCTGACGGAGTGCGGATTAAAGAACCTGTCGGAACCCGACTGGTGGACGGCAGCCTTGAAACCCGTTGTCGAGAAGTACCCCATCAGTTACTTCCTGGTATGGAGAAACTACAAGGAGGAGTGGTTCGGTCCTTCGCCAGTGAAGCCCGATGCACCTTATTTCAGGGAATTGTATGATTCAGAGAACTCGTTGTTCTTGAATGATATTAAATGATATTGGATAAATGGATTTTGAAGAGAGAGTAAGGCTCTGCGTGCCCGTCATGAGGAGCTTTTGAGTCGTAAGAATGAACCCGTGGAGTGGGGGAATGGTATCTATGAGAAGTGGAATCATTGCAAAGAATCGACAGAATAATTCATAATAACGAAAAAACATTATAACGTAATAACGCTAAAATTATGGCAACTTTAAAAGAAAAAATCGGCTATGCACTTGGTGATGCTGCGGCTGGCGGTATCACATGGAAAGTGATGTCAATCGCTTTTCCATTGTTCTTCACAAATGTTTTTGGACTGACTGTGGCTGATACGGCTACCCTGATGCTCATCGCACGTATGTTCGATGTGGTCACCGACCCCATGATGGGTTCGCTGGCCGACCGCACACAAAGTCGGTTCGGTACCTACCGTCCTTGGCTCATCTATGGTGCCATTCCCTTTGGACTCATCTTCGCGCTGTTGCTATATACCCCGGACTTCGGTATGACGGGCAAGCGTATATGGGCTTATTCGCTTTATCTGCTGATGATGGCAGTCTATACTGCTGTCAACGTGCCTTATGGTTCTTTGTTGGGTGTGATGACTGACGATGACTATGAGAAAAACCAGTTCTCTTCGTTCCGTATGGTAGGTGCCTACGCTATGGGATTCATCGTTCTTTTCTCGTTTCCTTATCTGCAGAAGTTTGTAGGTGGCTCTGATCAGCATCAGTATGCGGTCTTGGGCGCGTTCTTTGGTGTGTTGGCAACAGTAGGCACGTTAGCTTGTGGCCTGATGACCAAAGAGCGTCTGAAACCAGTGCGTGCCGAGAAGTTCTCATTCAAACCCTTTGGCGACCTCTTCCGTAATAAGCCGTGGGTAATTCTGACACTCATCGGTGTCTGTATGAATTTCTTTAATGGTTTCCGATATGCTGTGGCTGGTTATATGTTCGAATACATCATGCATGGTGAGGTGACAGTTGGTAGCTTTATTATCAGTTACACTTCATTTATGATGTTTGGCGAGGCCACATGTATGGTATTTGGCGGTGTATCGCCGATATTCACAAAATGGGTAGGCTCTAAGCGTATGGCTTTCGTTTGGGCAGGTGTCATCTGTGTGGTGACCTCAATACTCTATTTCTTCATTCCTATGGATCCTTCGAGTATCTGGATGATGATAGCTGTAGTCATCTTGACATCTGTCGGTATTGGCATCTATTCACCCCTATTGTGGTCTATGTATGCAGATGTTGCTGACTATGCCACAGAGAAGAACGGCACCTCTTCAACGGGCCTTATCTTCTCGTCTGGTACGATGGCTATGAAGTTCGGAACAGCCATTTCCGGTTCATTGGTAGCACTGCTGTTGGGTGTGGCCGGATTTGCCTCAGGTACAGATGATGCAGGCCAGACCGTCATCACCATTACTGACATTGATTCCGTGCAGCGCATGATTTGGGCTTTGTTCTCTGTATTCCCTGCTATCATTGCGGGCATCATGGTAGGGCTGCTCTATATCTATCCGATTAAGAAATAACGTATGCTGGAGAAGGTTTCAACGATGAGACATGAAATGCAGGATGTTTTGCAGAACAACATCCTGCACTTTTGGCTTACGAGGATGATAGACCGTGAGAACGGCGGTTTCTATGGTCGCATCGACGGACACGGACAGTTGCATCCGGAAGCAGAGAAGGGTGCTATCCTCAATGCCCGCATCCTCTGGTCGTTCTCGGCGGCGTATCGTGTGTTATCCCATGAGTCCCATGAGTCTAATGAGTCCCATGAGTCTAATTTTTCCCAGCTCTACCTGGAGGCTGCCACTCGTGCCAAAGACTACATCATTGACCACTTTATCGATAAGGAGTATGGCGGTGTGTATTGGAGTGTCGATTTTAAAGGTAACCCACTTGACACCAAGAAGCAGTTTTATGCCATCGGGTTTGCCATCTACGGATTGTCGGAATATGCCCGTGCCACGGGCGACCGCGAGGCACTTGACTATGCTATCCAGCTCTACGAGTGTATCGAGGAACATGCCTTCGATCCACAGCACAACGGCTACATTGAGGCCTGCACCCGTGAATGGGGAGAGATAGCAGATATGCGCTTGTCGGAATTCGACGCCAATTATCCCAAGTCGCAGAATACTCATCTGCACATTATTGAGCCTTATACGAATCTCTATCGGTGTATCAGGGAAATGCAGGCGGCTACAACATGCAACTACGTACCAGTTCTTGGATCAGTGCTGCCTATTGACATCGTTGTCCCGATAGAGACTCTTGCACGTATTGAAGGTTCATTGCGTAATATCATCGACATCTTCACCGACCGCATCCTGAATCCTGAAACCCATCATCTGGATTTGTTCTTCGAGATGGATTGGACACGTGGGGCAGGTCATCTGGAGAGCTATGGACATGATATCGAGTGTTCCTGGCTGATGCATGAGGCGGCCTTGGTGCTTGGTGACCAGAAGGTGTTGAGAAAAGTGGAACAAGTAGTACGCGAGGTAGCCAAAGCTTCGGAAAAGGGTTTAAGGCCTGATGGTTCCATGATACATGAAGCTAACCTGGATACTGGTCACGCTGACGAAGACCTTCATTGGTGGGTTCAAGCGGAGAATGTTGTGGGATGTTTTAACATCTATCAGTATTTCGGCGATGAATCGGCATTGGAAAAGGCTTGGCGTTGTTGGGACTACATCAAGCAGAACCTTATCGACTACGAGAATGGAGAGTGGTTCTGGAGTCGTCGCCCGGACGGAACGCTTAATCTTGAAGATGACAAAGCGGGCTTTTGGAAGTGTCCTTACCACGATAGCCGCATGTGTCTGGAAATTATGGAAAGGGTGGAGTCGATGTAGAAGAACCAACTTTTTCAGTATCAGACACAATCTTGCAACCTTGCATAAGGTTGCTAAGTCACACAATCAGCTAAGGCATCCGATGTGGATGCCTTAGCTGGTTTTCATTCGTTTGGCGGGATGTGGGTAGTGGAGTCCCTACGGTGAATACCGAAGAGGTCGGGCAGGGAAGAGAAGTCTTTCTTCAAGATGAAGCCAAGGCCCTGTGTGTTGAGGCTGGAGCGGGTGAAGTAGCGGTCGTTGGTTTGGTTGTACATCTTGATGGAGATGGAGCCGCTGGGTGTCAGCAGGTACTGCACGTCGAAGTCGCCGATGAACGAGGTGGTGGCTGTGGTAGTACGGTCGCGGTAGCCGAATTGTCCGTTGAGCAGCAGTCGGTTGTTGAGCAGTCGTCCGCTGATGAGACCTTCGTATTCAGCATTGTTCCAGCCTTCGTCGCCTGTAGAGATGTTAGCACCGAAGTTCCACTTATTGTTGTTGACTACGTTCTTCAATAGAGCGTTGAGCTGGCTGGATATGGTACCGCTGAGCAGGCTCTGCATGGCGAGCGATGTCTGGCTTTGCTGCGTCTGCCCCTCGGCGGTGGCATTGTTGCCGGTCTGCGGATAGAAGCGCCCGATGCCCAGCAGATATAGTACCTGCTGGTTCATCTCTTGCTGGCCGTTGATGACCGAGCGTACCATCTGCTGCTCGTCAGCGCTGACGGTGGGCATGGTGAGGTCGAAATCGACCTGTGGCGACTGTGCTCGTCCGCCGATGTTCATCAGGCAGTTGACGCGCACAGTGTTGTTGGAGAAGGAACGTCCGACGTTCAGATCCGAGAGCGACACGCCGTTGACGGTATGCATGGCCTGTAGGTTGAGTTGTGCGTCGAACGGTGCTCCGCCGAAGACGATGGTGCCGCCTTCCTGGAAATTGAAACTTTTCTTGATGAGTTCCTGGATGGTCATGTCGTAGGTGCCGTCGCTGACGGTGTAGGTGCCGAACATCTGGAAGCTACCTTTATTATAATAAGATGCACGAAGTGTCCCGTCACCGTGCAGCGTGATGTAGTCGGCTGTCTTTGCGTCCATTAGCAGGCGTACTGTAGCATCGGGTGTGCAGCGTATGATGAAATTCAGGTAGATGTTGGTGGAGGCTTCGTTACTCGTGCGGGCGTTTGTGTCGCCTTCGGTTGACGACTGGAGGCTTCCCCACTGGATGAACTCCTGGTTGGTGATGGCATCGGGCATACTTACGTTATAGACGAAGGTGGAATTGGCTTCGGGGGTCACGTCGATGTCGAAGGTAACCCGTCCCGGTCGTCCTTGTATGGTTACTTGTCCTGTTCCATATACCGTACCATAGAATGTATCACTGCCGAAGTCGTGGAAGTCGTATGCCAGCAGATTCTCAGCTTCGATGTTCAGGTCGAAAGTCATGCGTGTCAGGTGTTGGTGGTGCAGGTAACCGTTGACGACGGCCTTGTGACCGTCGCGGTCATAGATGGCACAGCGGTGTATCTCGATGTCGTCGGGTATAAAGATGATTGTGTCGGAACGCAGGGCATAGGTGGTGTTGAGCTGACGCACATCCAACTCGCCATTGATGACTATCAGGCCAGTCATATTGATGTTGTCCAGTGGACCATAGAGCCGTACTCCGCCTTGTGCCTGACCCTCCACGCGGTCGGCAAACGAGTCTGTAAACGAGCGGGCAAACTCGATGGGTGAGTCGATAGCCTTAATATCGAGGTCGATGTAGCCAGGACTCGACGGGTCGATGTATCCGCTGACGAGTGTCATCGATGCCGGTCCGTTGTTGGCAATGGCGTCAATGTCGATGGTCTTCTTCTCGTTGTCCCACTGTGCCTTTGCCTTGAGCACGCCCATGCGCCCGTGTTCGAAGAGAAAGTCCCTGACTGTCAGGTCGGCTTCGGCTTGCGGATTGTCGAAGAGCGAGGATACATAGGCTGTTCCACTGGCCATTCCTCCGAAATCGACGGAGTGGAAGTTGACGAGGTTGAGCACATATTCGACATCAACATCGACCAGATCGACAGTGATGGAGTCGGCGGGCGACTTTGATGCCCGTCCGTTGACAGTGATGTGCTGTTGTCCGTGCTTGATAGAGAAGTCGCTGACAGTCACGTTGTTCTTGGCATAGATAATCTCGGCAGGCGACACCTGCCAGAGGCTGTTCTGGACGGTGAGCTGCGAAGGCAGCACATTGATGATACCCGTATGTTGGCCATCGGGTGCCAAGAAGAAGTGGCTGGCTGTGTTCAGCGTGCCGCTCATGCGGTTCTCGGCATGATTGTCCCAGTTGAATGACGCGTTGAGACGGTTGTCGGCAGCACCTGCCCGCAATGACAACGAGAGGGGGATTCCGTCGTCCATGTGCTTGACGATATCAATGGCACAGCGCAGCGTGTCCGTTACATTTCCTACATGCAGCGCCGCGTTGGTATATTGTCCGCCGTCATAGGTAAATGCCGGACAGCTACCCATGATGCTGACTGACTGCTGACGGTCGTTGATGAAGCCACTGAGCATTAGCGGCTCCTCGAGTTTTAGGGAAATGTCTGTCAGCTGGTTGAGCCAGTCGGAACGGAACAACTCAACCTGGAAGGCGAAATCGTTGTCTGTAGGACGTATGGGAGGAAGTCCCGGTAGTGTCGGCAGGTAATCGCCTACAAGGTTAGCAAGGCTCTGGGGCAGGGTGGCGTAGTCGAAGTATCCTTTGAGTAACATGGTGGCAAAGTCACTTTTCAGAACGAGGAAATGCTGGTTCTGGTCATCGTATCCGCTGGTCAGTATCAGGTTCTTCAGATGGTAGTTGCCGTTTGTCGATGTCATGTTGAGATGGCTGATATCAATGGTGCCTGTGGCGTCGTTCAGGTTGCTGGCATCGAAGTCGGCAGAGATGTCGGCACTGAAGGTCGCATCGTCCCATTGGCGTGTCAGATTAAGCAATGCAGGACGGAAATCAGAGATGTTGGCATCCAGCCGAATGAACTTCGCCTTTCCCTTACCAGTCATCTGTCCGTCGAGCGTCAGTTTAATGTTGGGGTCGTCTATTGTAAGGCTTCCGCTGATATTTGGGTGCGTATATTGGGAAGAAATGTCGATGTTATGGTACTGGTAACCCTGAAAATCCAGATGTGAAATAGTGCCATTGGCGTTAATTTCGGGTGTCTGGCCAGCTGGTAGCCGTCCGTCGAAGTCTATGTTCATGGCCGTTTCACCGAATTTCTCATCGGCAAACAGGCGATTCAGTTGAATGCCGTCACTCTCTACATGTCCTTGAAAAGCGTGGTGCTCGTTCATGTCGATGTTTATCTTGAAAGAGCCGATCTCCGATACTGCCTGCGCCTCGGCATTGAAAGTGTTGTCCAAACCTTCTGCCTTACCTGTCAGACTGATGCTACCCAGACGAGTGACCATTTCAGGGATATCGGCTTTGCCTTGCAGCCGTTCACGAACAAACGCTATATTGCCTGACGAGAGGGCCATCTTGTCCAAATGAACCTGCCAGGCAGGGTGGTCGTTCCAGTGGTGTAGATAGCCGTTGACAAGGATGTCAATGTTGCCATCGGGTGTATTGAGCTGTAGGTGATGAATGTCGATGCTGTTGTCCGTCCCGCTAAAGGAAGACCGCAGGTTGACTTGGTTAGAAAGAGATTGAATGTCAGGTATAAAACTCGTTAGGTCACTAGTTGTTATGCTCGCGTCGTCAATGCTTCCCCGATAGTGAAGCGAGCCGGGCTGCAGCTTGCCTTCGTGGAATTGATAGCGAGCTGTAACGTCGCCCAACGTGAGGTTGGAGTGGGGTAGCTGGAGCACGAAATCCTGAATGTCGGCCTGTCGCGGCGAAGCCTCTACATGCATGGTCAACAGATGGACATTCAAACCCGACTGTTCGTTGAACGACAACTTTTTCACCGTCAGGTTGAGCGAGTCTTCCTTCAGTGCCTTGAGCACCAAATGGGCACTGATGTCAGAGAATCTCAGGTGGTCGGGATTCAGTCTGCCGTTAGCCTCTGGTGCGTTCAACTGGTCGTACCGTATGCTGCTGTGACGCATGATGAGTGAGTTGATACGCAGGTCGAGAGGGGTTTCGCTCGTGTCGTCCGAAGCCAGCGAGTCGAGCACGAACTGATAGTTGGGCTTTGCTCCCATACTGTCACGATAAAGCGTCAGATGGGCTCCGAAAATCTGTGCCGTAGAGATGGAGATACGTCCTTTGGTAAGCGGTAGCAAGTCAATCTTGGCAGACAGGCGCGAAGCCTTCATCATCTCCTGTTGTCGCTGGTCGAGGATGATTACGTCGTCAATGATGATGCGATTGAGAAACCCCATATCAACACGCCCCACACTTACCTGTGTGCCCAGCTTGTCGGACAACGCTACGGCTACACGTGAGCCAAGAAAGCGTTGGGCTGGGGGGAGGTGTATGAGTGTCATCAGCAATATGTAAAGACCAAGGACGGTCCAGACAATACCGCTTGTTATTCGCTTAAATTTCTCGATATGCTCTTAATTTTGATACAAAATTACATATTTTTCTTGGCATGACCACATATTTTATCGTTTTTTCTTTCTATTCTCTCGTTTTTTGTGTAATTTTGCGGCTGCAACGTTCATTGCATTCATCAAATAATACAAAATATGGCAAATGTAATCAAGTTACGAAAAGGCTTGGACATTAACCTGAAAGGTAAGGCTGAGGAGAAGAAAATCCAGTTGAAGTCGAACGGAAAGTACGCTTTGGTTCCCGATGACTTCGAAGGAGTCGTTCCCAAAGTCGTTGTCAAAGAAGGTGATAAAGTTCTGGCTGGTGACGCTTTATTCGTCAACAAGAACTACCCGACTGTCAAGTTTGCCTCTCCCGTCAGCGGTACTGTTGCCGCTGTAGAGCGAGGAGACAGAAGAAAGGTGCTCAGCATACGGGTAGATGCTGATGCAAAACAGGAGTACAAGGACTTTGGAGTGAAAGACGTCGCCAAAATGAGCGGTGACGATGTCAAGGCGCTGTTGCTGGATGCCGGACTTTTCGGCTATATCAACCAGTTGCCCTATGCAGTTTCCACTAATCCTGATACGACACCGAAGGCTATCTTCGTCTCGGCTCTTCGCGACAAGCCGCTGGCAGCTAACTTCGATTTCGAGTTGAAGGGACAAGAGAAGGACTTCCAGGCGGGTCTGACGGCTCTCTCGAAGATGGCGAAGACTTATCTTGGCGTTGGCCTGCATTCTTCGATGGAGAACTACAGGGACGTCGAGGTCAACGTGTTCGACGGCAAGTGCCCGGCTGGAAATGTCGGTGTTCAGGTAAACCACATTGATCCGGTGAACAAAGGTGAGGTGGTATGGACTATCGGCGACCCGACAGTTGTGCTGTTCATTGGACGACTGCTGAATACGGGTAGGGTAAACCTGACCCGTACTGTGGCTTTGGCAGGCAGCGAGGTCAATAGTCCTGCATACGCTGACATGCTCGTGGGACAGGAGATCGCTACACTCGTCAGCAACAGTTATGATGCAGACCGTTCCGTTCGCATCATCAACGGAAATCCGCTGACTGGCCGGCCTACTACAAAGGACGGTTTCCTGGGTGCCCACACATCAGAAATCACCATCATCCCAGAAGGTGATGACAACGACGAGATGTTTGGCTGGATCATGCCGCGCTTCAAGCAGTTCTCGTCGAACCGCAGCTACTTTTCCTGGCTGTGTGGCAGGAAACAGTATGCGCTGGATGCCCGTGTGAAGGGTGGTGAGCGCCATATCATCATGAGTGGCGAGTACGACAAGGTATTGCCGATGGACATCTATGGCGAGTATCTCATCAAGGCGATCATTGCCGGCGACATCGACCGTCAGGAAGCGCTGGGTATCTACGAGGTAAGTCCCGAGGATTTCGCACTGGCTGAGTTTGTCGATTCCTCCAAGTTAGAATTACAACGCATTGTTCGTGAGGGCCTAACCATCCTCCGAAAGGAGAATGCTTAATGTTCAATGTTCAATGTTCAATGTTCAATAAATATGAAAGCATTACGAAATTATCTCAATAAGATTAAGCCGAACTTCGAGGAGGGTGGCAAGCTTCATGCCTTCCGTTCGGTATTTGATGGCTTTGAGACTTTCCTCTACGTGCCTCACGACACGGCGAAGGCAGGTGGCGTCAATATTCACGACGCTATCGACTCGAAGCGTATTATGAGTATTGTTGTCATCGCCCTGATGCCTGCCATGCTGTTCGGTATGTACAATATCGGCTATCAGAACTATCTCGCTGCCGGCACCCTTGAGAGCGCTGGTTTCTGGGAGATATTCTTCTATGGCTTCCTGGCAGTACTTCCTAAGATTCTCGTTAGCTATATTGTTGGTCTGGGCATTGAGTTTGCCTGGGCACAATGGAAGGGCGAGGAGATTCAGGAGGGTTATCTCGTATCGGGTATCCTCATCCCCTTGATTATTCCTATTGGCTGTCCGCTCTGGATGCTGGCTCTGGCCTGTGCCTTCAGCGTGATTTTCTGTAAGGAGATCTTCGGTGGTACGGGTATGAATATCTTCAACCCCGCTATCGCAGCCCGTATGTTCCTGTTCTTCGCCTATCCCTCAGTGATGACTGGTGATAAGGTATGGGTATCACAGGATAGTATCTTCGGACTGGGTAACACATTGGCCGATGGCTTCACAGCGGCAACACCGCTTGGACAGATAGGACAGGGTATTGCTCCCGACGCCAGCATTACGGATATGGTGTTCGGCTTCATTCCTGGTTCTATCGGTGAGACTTCCATCATCGCCATTGCCATCGGTGCTGTCATCCTGTTGTGGACGGGTATCGCTTCTTGGCGTACAATGTTGAGCGTGTTTGTGGGTGGTGCCGTTTTGGCATTTATTTTCCAGAGCACGGGTTCTTCTATGGAATGGTGGCACCACTTCGTCATGGGTGGCTTTGCCTTCGGTGCAGTATTTATGGCTACTGACCCTGTTACTTCGTGCCGTACGACGACAGGTCAGTACATCTATGGTTTCCTCATCGGAGCGATGGCTATCATCATCCGTGTGATGAATGCCGGTTATCCTGAGGGTATGATGCTCGCCATCTTCTTTGGTAATATGTTTGCTCCCACCATCGATCATTTCGTAGTGGCACGGGACATTAATAAGCGCGCGAAAAGAATTAAGAATTAAGCATTAAGAGTTAAGCATTATGAAATTAAATACGAATTCTAACGCGTACATTATTATATATAGCGCGATACTCGTGGTCATCGTGGCCTTCCTGCTGGCATTCGTCTATCAGGCGCTGAAACCCATGCAGGACAGAAACGTGGAACTCGACACCCAGAAGCAGATTCTTTACTCACTCAACATTCGTGATCTTGACGGTGCTGCGGCTGAGGCCAAGTACAAGGAGGTCGTGAAGGAAGAGGGAGAGATTGATGGTCAGAAGTATTATTCTTGCGAAATCAATGGCGAGAATATCCTTGTTGTTTCCCTGAAAGGTATGGGTCTTTGGGGCGGCATAAGTGGCTATATTTCCATTCATGGTGATGAAGACCCCGTTGTCTATGGTGCTTATTTCGACCATGAAAGTGAGACTGCTGGTCTGGGTGCAGAGATCAAGGACTCTCAGGAGTGGCAGGAGAAATTCATTGGCAAGAAGGTCTTTGTTGACCCTTCTGATGGTAGCAAAGTGGCCCTCTCGGTAGTGAAGGAAGTGAAAGACCCCACGACGCAGGTTGACTGTGTGACGGGTGCTACCTTGACCTCTAATGGTGTGAACGATATGATTAAGGTTGGTTTGAAGGATGCAGGAAAGCGCTTTGTGCAACTATTCGTAAAGATGAAGTGTACGAAGGATGCACCTGCAGACTCTACAGCTGTTGAACCTAAAGCAGAGGAGGAGTAAACTATGGCATTATTCAGTAAACAAAATAGGGAGGTTTTCACTAACCCGTTGAACCTCGACCACCCGATTCTCGGACAGGTATTGGGTATTTGTTCGGCACTGGCCGTCACAGCGCAGCTGAAGCCAGCCATCGTGATGGGACTTGCCGTAACAGTAATCACTGCTTTTGCGAATGTGATTATCTCTATTATTCGCAATACCATTCCTAACCGCATCCGTATCGTGGTGCAGTTGGTGGTTGTGGCTGCTCTCGTAACTATCGTCTCTCAGATTCTGAAGGCTTTCGCCTACGACGTCAGTGTTCAACTCTCTGTGTATGTCGGTTTGATTATCACTAACTGTATTCTGATGGGGCGTCTGGAGGCGTTCGCCATGCAGAACAAGCCTTGGCCCTCGTTCCTCGATGGTGTGGGTAACGGACTTGGCTACGCCATGATTCTCATCATCGTGGGTGCTCTGCGTGAGTTCCTTGGACGCGGCTCGTTGCTGGGCTTTGAGATTCTTCCCAAGGGCTTCTACGACTTTGGCTATGTGAACAACGGTATGATGACGATGCCTGCTATGGCACTCATCCTTGTTGGTTGTGTGATTTGGGTACATCGTGCATATTTTTATAAGGAGAAGTAAGTTATGGAACACGCAATATCATTACTGTTTAGGTCC